>JBFYXR010000125.1:0-2573 GCA_041310455.1 Desulfobacteraceae bacterium
AGTACATAGTTCAGCTGCCGCTGGATGTGGTCAGGATAGCCATACCCCTGTGCATCTATTTCTTTATAATGTTTTTTGTATCCTTTTATATTTCCATGAAGGTAGGCGCGACATATGAACAATCAACTACCCTTAGCTTTACCGCGGCCTCAAATAACTTTGAGCTGGCCATAGCGGTGGCGGTTGCAGTATTCGGGATAGACTCAGGGGTGGCATTCGCAGCAGTCATTGGTCCGCTGGTGGAAGTGCCTGTACTCATTAGCCTTGTAAATGTGGCCCTTCGGTTTAAGCGAAGGCATTTCCCCTATGCCGTAGAAACACCGACAGGGGTCTGCCATGTTGCATGCAGGCAATGAATGAATAATCAAAAATCAACGGCGCTGTTATGCCTTGTCCCAGAAAATAGTTTAGGCTATTATATCCTCAGGAGGGTTAGCATATGAAAGATAAAAAAAAGATATTGTTTCTCTGCACGGGCAATTCATGCAGGAGCCAGATGGCCGAGGCATGGACGAGGCATCTCAGGGGTGATGACTACGAGGCATACTCAGCGGGAATTGAGCCGAAGGGAATCGATCAAATGGCCGTTCATGTCATGTCCGAAGCAGGGGTGGACATCTCCTCCCAGCGGTCCAAGAGCATCGACTCCCTCGGCATGTCTGAATTTGATTATGTCATCACCCTGTGCGATAACGCCAGGGAATCATGCCCCTACTATCCTGCCGGGACCGAATTGATCCATAAGGGATTTGATGATCCACCGACCCTGGCGAAGGAGGCAAAGAACGACAAAGAGATTATAAATATCTACCGCAGGGTCAGGGATGAGATAAAAGAGTATATTAAGGATCTCCCGTAATTCCTATTCTTTCCAGTTACAATGATGAATTATGGTTTCTTTGATGATATCATACTCTGTGTATTTAGTCTGAATATCTCCCTGCCTGCGTTCATTAACTACGTTCTTAAGTTCTGATGAAATAGAATCCAGTTTGGCAATCAGCTGGATTAAATTATCAACCCATATATTATCAACTGCGTTAAAGGTATCATCAAGGATCGTTTCAACTTCTGACAGCGATAGGATTACCTTCTGGGATTCTTTCCATTCTTTAAACGCTGCTTTTATAGGTGCGGAAATCTCCTTTTTTAACTTGGCTCTGATTTCTTTTTTTGCAGGTTTTTTTGTTATCTTGGATGACCTGGTTTTCTTATTAGCGGGCATGATCTTAACCTCCATAAGTGAATTGTTAAAAGTTATTACTCTTTCTGCTAAGATGGCTTATCAGATTGCATGATGAGTACCTCCGTTTACAGCTATAGTATAGGCCTTATCGATAGATAGTTGCATCTGGTTAAGATTTTTATCTTGCTGCAAATTTTTATCATACATGAAAAATGAAAACAAGGATAATTGATGTTTATCTGGAATCCTCAAATCCCTATTATAGGCAAATTGCCAATAATTATGGCTATTAAATAACTTGTTGAAATACTTTATTTTTCATGTAAAATAATTTTATGTAATATTTGGAATAATAGAGGAAACGAATTTTAATAATCAGAAAAGGAGCTATAAAATGCTTGAAAAGTTGTTCACACCGTCTTCCATAGCAGTTATCGGCGCTTCCTCAGTGCCTGGAAAGATAGGATACATGGTACTTAATCACCTCGTCACGCAGGGATACCAGGGAAAGATTATTCCCGTGAATCCCAAGTCCGATGTGATACTTGACCTTAAATGTTACAAGGAGGTTACACACTACCACGGCAACATAGACTTGAGCGTAATCACCGTGCCTACGGAACATGTCAAAAACGCCGTGATAAAATCCATAGAAGCAGGCGCCAAGGCCCTTATAATCATTACTGCCGGATTCAAGGAAGTGGATAAGGCCGGGGCCGCGCTTGAAAAAGAGATAGTTGATTTATGCAGAAAAAATAATGTCCGCATGCTGGGCCCGAATGTCCTCGGGATAATGAATACATACCACTCAATGAACGCAAGTTTTGACTTTCATAAGCTTAAGAAGGGGAATATCTCCGTGATATCACAGTCAGGGGCTGTATGCGGGGCGATAATACGATGGGCGGATCTAAAACAGATAGGGCTTGCCAAGGTTATTAGCATCGGCAACAAGGCGGACATCAGCGAGATCGACCTTCTTGAGGCCCTGGCGGATGACGAGGAGACCAAGGTCATAGTCGGGTATCTGGAAAGCATCGCCGACGGGAAGGAGTTCATCAGGGCCGCAGAAAAGGTGACCCAGAAGAAGCCCGTCATAATCTTCAAGGCCGGGACCTCGTCCGCAGGCATGAAGGCAGCCTCTTCACATACGGGGAGTCTCGCCGGCACTGATGTCGCCTACGGCGCGGCATTCAGACGTTCGGGTGTGATAAGGGCCGATACATTTGAGCAGCTTTATGACTATGCTACTGCCTTCTCCATGCAGCCTCTGCCCAAGGGAAAATCAGTAGCCATAGTCACGAACGCCGGCGGACTCGGCGTCATATGCGCGGATGCCGTTGAAAATTCAGGAATGAAGGTTGCGCAGCTGGACCACCAGACCGCG
>JBFYXR010000127.1:0-4298 GCA_041310455.1 Desulfobacteraceae bacterium
TCGGCATTACGGCCATAGAGGGTGCCCTGGGGGCCGCGGAGCAACTCGAAACGCGCTACGTCGTAAAACCCGACCGCTGCACTCGATTCCATCATATTGTAAACTCCGTCAAAGAGACTGGACACGCCTGCGCTTCCGCCGATGTCAGCCGGGATCGGCTCCTGGCCCACACCGCGTATGGTCGAGTTGAAGCCGGTAGGCGAAATGGCAATAAAAACATTGGCCATTTCATTGGCAACGTCGAAGAGAGATTTAAGCCCTGCCTCATCCATCGACGCACCGTCAACAGTGATTATCGATGCCGCAGTTTTCTGGAGGGAAGTTTCACGTTTTTCCACGGTGACGATAATCTCCTCAAGCTCGAATTCGTTATCGGACGCCGTTTCTTGTGCCCATCCCGATGGAATAAATCCTGGAAGGAAGCTTAATCCCAATACTATCACAAAATAAAAAACACATAATTTTTTCATACATCATCCCCCTTTTATTGAAATTATAATATGTTTATCCACCGGCGATCTCGGTGGTGTACTCAAAAATATCTGCTTTAAGGCAAATCAAAATTCAAAATTCAAAATTAAAAAGTATTGGTCGGATTTCCTCCTTGCAAGAGATCCATAAACTGCGATAGGGTTCGGTTAACCTTTTAAGGATCTACTCTGCTGCCATGAAATGAGGCCCCGCCACAAGCAGCGGGGTATCATGCGGGATGAAAAGCCCTACAGCAAGGTACGGATAAATTAGAATGAGATTTATAGGGTAAAAATGCAATAGCCATACCACCTTAGATAACCCCTTAATTTAAATGGCGATAGGGGATTTCTTCTTTGAAAAAACACTTAATTAATCATCATATATGGTTAAAATCGCTAAATATGCACAATATAAAATTGACTGGCACATTTTTTCATTCTAAAAACCGGTTAGGATGAACAACTTCCTGGATGATCTCACTAAAAGATATGGAGGGAATAGCTTTGCAGCAAAACATAGAAACAAAAATATACAGGCCAAATAATATACAGGGCATTAATGACCTTGAAAAGGATATTTTAACATTTATCGCCTATACCAGCCCTCCTGTCACAATCGATAATATTGCCTCTTTCTCAGGGATCTCTTCCGTCACAGCCCTGAATATAATGGAGAATCTAAAAAAGCATCGCTTTGTTTGCGAGAAAAAGGATACAGGAAAAGGCGTGTATTATCCCGGAAATATCAACCTTCAAGATTACCTGTTTAAAAATTTGTCCAAACCTGAAGCGGCTGCTGTCATTAAAAAAGTTATTTCTTATATTGCGGAGTTCCCGATGGATGAAGAGGATAAAATTATTGCCTTAGGGGAACTATATTTCCAGAAAGGCATTGACCATCATGGAATGAAATATATAAAAATGGCCGCCGACATCCATGATCGTTCCGGGAAAAAAGAAAAGGCGATTTTATATTACGATTTTATCATTGAGAATTTTTCTGCCAAAGTCACACCTAAGACTCAACCGGCATCCAGCACAGAGGATTTTCTCGACGCTGTTTTTAAGAGAGTCTCCAGGGCATTGTTTTTTCCCATGCCTTTCAATAAGCTCCTGTCCCTTGTGGAAAAGGCCCATGAGATAGCCAGGGATTATGACAATCCGGTGCATCTGGCGAAAATCAAATTTCTCCTGGGCAGGTCTCTCCTTAATTACGGCCAAAGTGAGAGAGCGATGCGCTATATAAACGAATCCTGGAAGCTCGTTGAAAAGATAGATGAAAAAGAATGTCTTAGAGAGACCCTGTTTTTAACAGGCATAACTATTATCAAGACTTTGACGGGCAGGTTTTCAGAGGCTATAGATTACTATGAAAAAACGATTGGGAACCTGGAGAAATTCGGCGAGGATGAAGAGGCCTTGATGTCAAGCCTCCTGGTTGCGCTCAGCCACATTTCCTGCGGCAGGATATCAAGGGGCATGGGGATGATGGATGTCATCCGAAAAAAAGCCCAGTCGCTCGATATCAGGCGTGTAGTAACCCATTCTTACTTTACCGAAATAATTGCATTGATCGGAATAAGAAAAATCCCTGAGGCTGAAATATGTCTCACAAAATTACTGGAGTGTGGCGAGGATTTCCTTGATAATAATACAAGAGGGTCTATCCACTTTTGCAGGGCATTTATCCTCTGTGTGAAAGGAGACTACATCAGCTCTTATGAACAAATTAAAAAAGGGTTCGAGTATAGAGATTCTATGCACATGGGATTGCACCCCTATTGTCCATGGATACTTGAATGTCTTTACTTGCTTGAGTTAAGAGGATTCTCTGACAACATAGTTAATTTTGATCTTGAATTAAACAATGCCATTAATGGCGAAAATATTTTTCTTAAAGGTTCCGCCTTAAGATACCGCGCCTTAAAAAATCTGGAAAGAAAGCAGCCCAGGGAAAGTGTACTCCCCGATCTGAAATTCAGTGAGAAATTATTAAAGCAGTCAGGAGCAGAGATTGAACTGGCGCGCACAAGAAATATCATGAGAGATTATTATCTGGCCCAGGGGAAACAGGAACTCGCCAGGTCTTGCGGAGAAAAAATATGGACCTTCTTTTTTAACATTAATGAGAACCTCATTCCCAATGATCTGTTGAAAAATATGCCGTTGGAGAGGAAGACTGAACTCATAATTGAAAAAATTACCTCAATAAACACATCTATCAGCGCGATAAAACACCAGTCAGCCCTTATAGAGATAGTCATGAACGTGGCAATGGACTTTACAAATGCCACACAAAGCGGGGTTTATACCAATGAAGAAGACAGGCTGAAGCTGATCGCAAGCCGTAACATTGACTCCATCTCACTGAATCAAACAGCTTTAAAACTATTACAGGAGACTATTTCTGCCGCAATAAAAAGGAATAAAGAAATAATTGTTCCCGGGGCGGATACTGCTATTTCGGAGCTTTTTGGAAGGCTCGGCATCAGGTCATTTATCGGTATCCCGCTTAAATTGAAAGAATCATTATATGGATATTTCTTTTTAAGCAATCATTTCGGTGGCAGCCCATTTCCGGCTCAAACCCTCACCTTTATGCGGATGTTTGCCAGCCAGATTGAATTAGGCATCTCATATCTTAATGCATATGAAGACATAAAAAGTTTAAAAGAGCGTTTTGAAGATGAGGCCATATTTTACAAAAAGGAACTGGGGCTTGATCTCCCTGTTGAACAGATTATCGGAGAGTCGGATGGAATAAAAAAGGTAATTGAACAGATTCGACAGGTCTCATCTACAAACAGCCTGGTCCTGATTTTAGGGGAAACAGGTGTGGGCAAAGAACTGGTGGCGAAGGCTATCCACAACCTCAGTGAAAGAAAAGATGGCCCCTTTATCTCAGTTAATCTTGCCACTTTTCCACATGACCTGGTTGCCAATGAACTGTTTGGCCATGAAAAAGGCGCCTTTTCCGGGGCCCATGATCAAAAAAAAGGCAGATTCGAGCTTGCAAACGGGGGAAGCATGTTTCTTGATGAGATCGGGGACTTAAATATGGATGTGCAGGTAAAGCTTCTACGGGTGCTCCAGGAGGGCGCCTTTGAACGGCTTGGGGGTTCGACCTCCATCCGCTCCAATGCCAGGATCATTGTCGCCACCAATAAAAATCTGCGCCAGGAGGTCGAAAAGGGGAATTTTAGACAGGATCTCTATTACCGGCTAAATGTATTTCCCATATATGTGCCTCCCTTGAGGGAAAGAAAAAAGGACATACCATTACTAATTCAACATTTCTTTTCAGTATTCATTAAAAAGTTTGGAAAAAACCTGAAACGGATAACGGTCGAAAAAATTAATAAGCTTATGACATATGACTGGCCGGGTAATATAAGGGAGCTGGAACATTTTGTTGAGAGGGCGGTAATCCTGTCCGATGGATATGAAATCAAATTTTCAAATCTTGAAACCGAAATTGATGACCAGCTTTTAAAAGTGAAGCCAGCCGCATTATTGGCTGATATTGAGCGCGAGCATATCGAAATGATTTTAAGAAATACCTTTTGGAGAATCAGCGGACCTTCCGGTGCCGCTGCTCTCCTTGGAATGCATCCATCAACCCTTTGTCATCGTATGAAAAAGCTCGGGATTAAAAAGCGTGCAAAAACATTTTCAGATTAAGATAGCATCATTATCGGATCATCATCAGATCTGTGAAGCAACCCCTAATGCATTGCGCATCAGTCTCATAAGATTGCCCACCTTGTTGCAGTCTCCGATCGTATAGCACTTGATCCCGCCCACAAACAGGTTCATGGCCTCAAT
>JBFYXR010000020.1:0-4575 GCA_041310455.1 Desulfobacteraceae bacterium
CTTTTGATTTACGGCATCGATAAGTATCCCGGGAGGATTGATCTTCTTTCTGACCTGGCCTTTTTTCACGAATTTGAAAATAGCCTCAAATTGCTTATTAAATACTTTACCAGCGCGTGCATTCAGCAGGGCAACCTTGAGACATTTACTGGGCTTGCGAAAGAATTTTATTATTCAACATGCCCTGACGGATATGATGCATATTATGGTCTGCAAGAAGTATTTGAACCAGGGACAGAAAAGAGAAATATTATTGACTCTATTATCATTGAGAAAGAAAAGGCGGAAAGAGAATCATCTGTTCCGATAAAAATCAAAAAGAAATTATCATAGAAGGGACAATGAATTGGGGATGATCACTCCAGGTGGGCATTCGTCGGGTGAATGGTCTCGGATTATGGAGAGAGGTTCATCACTTGCCCGGATTAAGAAACCTGATTGATCATGGCAGATATTCCGTCTTCACATTGGTGATGGCATGGAAGACATTCCCCTTAATCTTTTTGCTGCTCCTGTAAAAGCCCTCCAGCATCCTTTTTATCTCCTCGCGCTTGGACATCCCCGCCGTGGGGCAACCGAGGTCTACTGACTTCCACTCCATGTGGCTTATATATCTCTTAATGAAGCCTTCTTCTATCAGGTAGAATGGCCTTATCACCTTTATCTTTCCCTTGAAGAATTCCTGGACAGGCAGCATGGTGCTGACGGATGCACCGTACAGGATGTTCATGAAGAATGTCTCAATCATGTCGTCCTTATGATGTCCAAGGGCGATCTTATTGCAGGCAAGCTCGTCTGCCAGTTCAAAGAGGGCCTTTCTCCTGTGCATGGCGCAGAAGAAACAGGGATTCTCACGGTTTTCAGGGCTGTGTGCCCTTGGTCCGAAATCTCCCTGTAAGACCACATGATCAAAACCGTATTCAATAAAAAATTCCCGCATCCTCTCGGCTGAGGAAGGATCGAATCCGGGATTTACATGGGCCGCTGTAATGCGATATTTGATCGGCAGCCTCTTGAGCCTTTCCCTCAGAAGCCACAGGAGGGACATGCTGTCCTTGCCGCCGGATACGCCTACAAGTATGTGGTCGCCTTCCTCCGTCATGCTGTAGGCATGGATAGCCTTTCCCATAAGGCGCTTCATATCTTTAAATACATATTGGCTCATTTTCTGTGGCGCTCCCCGAAGATCATTTCGCCTATCCTGACAAGGTTCGCGCCCTCTTCAATTGCCACCCTGTATGAACCGGACATGCCCATGGAAAGGTGCCTCATCTCTACGCCACTCATGTCCATGGCCTTAATCTCATCAAAGAGCTGTCTTGTCCTTTTATAATACGGCCTTGAATCTTCCGGGTTATCGCTGAATGGCCCCATTGTCATCAGCCCCAGGACACTTATATTTTTAAGTTCGGACAGTGCCCTTATCAGGGGTGCGGCATCCCCGGGAAGAACGCCTGCCTTCTGCTCCTCTTCCCCGCTATTGATCTCGATGAGGACCGGCATAACCTTGCCGGCATCCATGCATGCCCTGTCTATTGCGGAAGCGAGCTTCATGGAGTCCACGGTCTCGATCATGTCGAACAGCCGTGCCGCTATCTTTGCCTTATTGCCCTGCAGGTGGCCTATCATGTGCCACTTGGCCCTGGGGCCGATTGCCTGCCATGCCCTTTCCGCCTCCTGCACATAATTATGGCCGATAACCTCAAGGCCGGCGTCGATAGCCTCTTCCATCTCTTCGGGCGTCCTGCCCTTTGCGGCGGCAACAAGCCGGACCCCTTGAGGCAGTTCTCTGAGTATCTTTTCTATATTTTCTTTGATCATGGCTTTTTTTTGTCACTGTCTGTTGCCAAAGTCAATGTAAGAATAACCTTCAGGTGAGTTATAATACGGTCAGTAATCCTGCTCCACCCGGGATGGGTCAATAAAAATATTGATTATATTCCTGAACTACAACATTAATGGGGATCGCAAACCCTATGCCCTCTACGCCGTCGGCTACGATCTTGCTTGTATTAATTCCAATCACCTTTCCCTCGAAGTTGATCAAGGGGCCTCCGCTGTTGCCTCCGCTTATCTGAGCATTTGTCTGGATCAAGCCGTTGCGAAAGCCCGAAAGGATTCCGGATGTAACTGTCTGATTAAGGCTGAGGTCATGGGGCGTGCCTATTGCATAAAGGGTGTCGCCCACTTTCAGCCTGTCAATTTCAGCAGGACTGATAAAGGGCGTTTTGACTCCATCTATCTTTAGGAGTGCCATGTCATAGGATGCATTATTGGATATAACTGAAGCGCTCTTTTTTGTCCCATCGGCTAAATAGACTGTCAGAGAGGCATTTAGAGCGAGCTGGCCGATCTGAGAATTTGTCTGCTCGTATTTCTGCCGGAGCTGGTCTGCTTTGGCCTTTTCAGTATTATACTGATTCATCAGCCTGTTGTACTCCCTTACGTGTCCCTGAAGCTCGGCCTGGTGGGCCCTGATCTCAGCCACCTTTTCTTCAAGCTGTTGTTTGCCGTAATATCGCCCGTTCGAATTTTCGGACAGCCAGGAATTTTCGGCATCCATCTCATTTTTCCTGCCGTTCAACTCACTTTCAATATTTGAAAGCACTTCTTCTCTTGCTTTAAGCTGGTTCCTGAGAGATTCGCGCATATCATATAACGACTGTTGAGCATTTTCATTCATTTCAGACACATGCTTGTTTGTAAGGATATATCCGTCTTCATTGATAAAAAAACCGCTGCCGAATCCGAAGGCGGTTTTTATAGTAACGACCGCCCTGCATGCCTCTTCAATCCTGTTTCTTGAAGGTGATTCGGTTCCAGGGTTCTCCGCTGTATCTGTTGAACCGGAATCAGATCGTGCATCCGCTGATCGCCTGCTCAAATCCTGAAATTCATTCTCAGGCGCTGGTCCGTATTCTTCAGATGGTGTTGCTTGGATTGCGAGAGGAGATGGTGTAATCTGCCGGCTGTCATTAATTAATCTGTTAATCTTGGAATTGTAGTGACTTATGATCAAAACAGCAGTGATTACGCCAAATATTATCCCGCCCAGATAGTATTTGAGCTTGTAGAGAAGGCTGACAGTTGGCGGGTTTTGACTGCCTGCCGGATTTTGCCCTATATCGTCCCGGTCCTTATTGTCATTCCCCTCTTTCTTTTTTAACAGCAGCGCGTACTTGTCATATACTATCCCGCACCTGGGGCAGTCTATGTCCTGATCATTTCTTTTATAATGGCATTTAGGGCATTCCATGTTATAACCTATCGGCATATATAATTATAACTATGAATATAAGAAACCATGTCTTTAAATATTTATATCATATTAATTGAATGGAAACAAAATAATATCATAATCCAAGGAGGGCATTATGACACTGATGGAATTTTCAATATTCCCCGTTGACAAGGGTGCCAGCCTGAGCCCTTATGTGGCAAGGGCACTCTCTATTGTTGAGAAAAGCGGGCTGGACTACCGGCTGAATCCAATGGGTACGGTTGTTGAAGGGGAGTGGGAAGACCTTCTTAGGCTGCTGACAGGGTGCCTTCGGGACATGGAAAAGGATTCGGAAAGGATAAGCCTTTATGTCAAGTTCGATCACAGGAGAGGGTTTTCAGGGTCTATCAACAGCAAGATCAAGAGCGTGCAGGAAAAGGCCGGAAGGAAGTTTAACATATGAAGATATCAGCGGGAACCCTGGTTATCATACGATGCCCTGTCTCCGTTACGAGAAATACGCTCTCAATCCCCGCTGAAAACTCGTTATCAAATACCATCTTGGGCTCAAGGCTGAAGACCATGCCCGGCTCAAGCACGTAGTCCCTGTCCCTGGCGATAACAGGATGTTCGGTAAGCTCAAGCCCTATGCCGTGCCCGATAAAACTAACCTTGTATCCTGCAGGTCCAAGGTATTGTTCTGCATAGCCCAGCCTTTCAGCCTCTGAAAAAGAGATGTTAAAAAGCTCCGATACAGTCCTTCCCGGCTTTACATGGTCAAGGACCCTGTCGTGTATCTCTATCGATGCGCGGCAGGCCTTCATGGCCCTTTCCGGCATGCTGCCTATGGCAAACATCCTCGTCTCATCGGTGTGATAGCCGTTCAGGACCGTGCCAAGGTCTATCATGATCGGTTCACCGGAGTTAAGGGGCTTGCTCCCTGCCCCGCTGGGGAAGGCAACCGAGGTTCCGGCGCCGCTTGCAGGGGCATCCAAAAAGCCTACCATGCCCCCGTTCTTTCCGCTCAGTATGTGCCACGGATAGGCCCTTGCCTGATAATTTCTTGCATTAAGATAGGAGCCATGACCGAGCTTTCTCGCGTAGGTCTCAGCCATGCCGGCGAATTCCATCTCCGTAAGGCCGGGTTGTATAATTGACCTCATGTAATCAAACGTCTTTCCTGAGATATCAGCGGTTTTTTCTATCTGCTCAATCTCCCAGGGGGACTTTATCATCCTTGTCTCCAGGATCAGGGGCGACCCGTCGAGATAATTTTCCGCCTTTAATACGGTTTTATAAAAATTAAAGTCGTTTACCGGCAGCACGTCAAACTCAAGCCCGAGTGCCCCGGGAAG
>JBFYXR010000130.1:0-3961 GCA_041310455.1 Desulfobacteraceae bacterium
CTTGACATACCAGGCTTTTATTATATGATTGGCCTTTCAAAAACCGGGACGTAGCGCAGTCTGGTAGCGCATCTGAATGGGGTTCAGAGGGCCGCTGGTTCAAATCCAGTCGTCCCGACCAGCAAAGCTAATAAAATGAGCAAGTTAGCAAGTGACTAATTTGCTCATTTCTTTTTAAAACGGCCATTTTTTGCCTCTGTGTTCCCCCTGTGTTCCCCACTATGCTCTGAGATGCCGTTAACACTGGCGTAGAACTTCGCCAGTTCCTCCTGCCTCGACAACTTATGTAAAGATGTTAAATGAGAATAACGATCAGTCATAGATAGGTCCCTATGACCAATCATTTCTTTCACATCCTTAAGGTCGTAGCCGGATAACAGCAACTTGGAGCAGGAACTATGCCTCAGATCATGGAAATGAAGATTTTCAAAACCCGCTAATTCCCTTACCTTTTGCCATGATCTGTCGAACATATTGTTGATATAAAAAAGGGTACGACCGTGAAAGGATCTTTGGAACCTTCTCGCGATCGTACCCTTTTATTTTACTCGATTATTACTTAATTATTTCTTTTTCTTATCAATAGCTGCCTGAACCTGGCTGGAGACTGAGGCCGCGTTTTCTTTAATAAGATTGGCGCTGTCTTTGGCTTCACCATACTTTTCCTGATCTATTGATGCCTGGATTCCGGCAAGGGACTCTGCATAGCCTGTAAGATCTGCGTTGAGCATCTCTATCTCTGCCTTTGTCTCTTTGCCTTTCGGCGCCTGCGCTAAAAGGGCCTTTGCAGCTTCAATAGCGGCAACGGCCTCGGCCTGGGCGGCGATAGCGGCCTGCTTTGCTTCTTCTTTCCTCTGTGCGGCAACAGCAGTAACGTTGCCAGCGGAGGTATTTATTGCAGCCAGCATCTCTTTTGCCTTGTCGAAGTTGCCGAACCACTTTTCATCCTGGATCTTCACTTCTTCAAGGGCTGTATTCAGATCGCTGTTTAACTGTGCAAGCTCATCCGCCGCATAGGCCTGAACGTCTGCAGTTGTGGTAGACTCAATCAGTGCCTTGGCACCGGTGATCTCCTGCTCGGGCGCTTTGGCGCAGCCTGTTACAAGAAAGGTACTGAGAATTCCGATAATAACTAACTTAAATAAATTTCGCATAATAGTCTCTCCTTTTTAATGTTAATAAAATATTACTTATATTATCCTCTAGCCTGATTAGGTCAGAGGAAACTCAATATTTCATAAGACTCATTTTTCATAAAGATACCTCTCCGTATAAGGATAAAGAAAAGGGGGAAAGGATTAATGGGATAATTTTCAAACAAGCTCAACTTCAAACTCGCCAACTATTTCGATTGGTTTAAAAATTAAATCGCAGATGAGCTGGATTTTTATCTTTCCCATGATGACGATTTCATCGATTAAGACAAATCTTGCCTTTTCCTCATATGCATTTGTTGGATTTTTTAATTTAACAACATTGCCTCGTTTCATTTTGTAGCTTATGTTATATTTAGGAGTGTATTTAAAATTGGATTTGTACATGATTCCTCCGTTACATTAAAAAAAGCGATTATCTTATAACCATACTCCACGGCAAGCCGTTGTAAGCGTTGGTCCTGCATTTAAAAAGTTTGAATTATAGCACCCTTCCTTACATGGCTTCAACTTTCTCTATCGAAAGGTCCTGTTTATCAGAATCTTTTAAGTCCTGATCCTTCTTTCCTTGCCGACGGGCCAATTTTTCACTAGCCTTTTCCTTCCTTTTGAGCTCTTTCTGATATTTTTTTATACTAACCATATCCTTCTTCCCCATAATCCTGCCTTCACCGGCAGTGTTTAGTTATTCCGGTTTTTATGCCTGCCACATCACCATTGAGCTGTTTGCAAGCTCAACAGGGTTATTCTCTTTCGGTAGGATTTCCTGCGTATATTCATTATTGATCTCCTTTTGCTTGTTAATAATATTATGAAACCATGACATCTTTTTATATTATGGCTTCTATTCCCAACCAAAATTTTAACTTAATATTTTTTGGGCGGCATCATATGATACACGATACAAAGAGAGTAAACAGGTCGATATTCCTGGCTGTAAGTGCTGCAATTCTCTTTCACCTTTTTTGGCTAAAGCCTCTGGCCATCCATTCATCAATGATGGCCCTATCAAAACGCCAGACCCTGCCGATCCTTTTTGCCGGGATTTTGCCTTCCTTGGATAACTTATTTATCGTTAGTGTGTGCAGTTTTAAATAGGTTGCCATATCTTTAGTTGTCATTATTTTGGACATGGTAAATTCTTCTTTCTATTAAAGAGTGAAAGCATGATGATCTTTAAGATATAAACCTTGGAATCTTTCGGAATCGATTGGTTCTGGCGGTCTAAAGAGAATTCAATGAGTCAAAACTTTAGACTTCAATACCGAAAGATACCTTTGATTCATTTGTCTTACCTTTCCCTTCAATGATTTCAGGATGGAATCTTTTAAGATAATCTTATTCTCTAATCCTTGATTCTTTAAGAGTTCTTCACGCTTCTTAACGGCTTCTTGATAATAACTTTTTTGAGATTCAATAATTTCTTTTGATTGTAGAGACATAATGCTTTCTTCCTTTGATAAGATGATTAATTCAATCGAACAGTATCCAATAAAATAAAAATCCCTCCTTGGAAAAGACGGAGAGATATTTTCCCCTTTGCAAAGGGAGACTAAGGGGAATTTTGCTACATTTAATTAGGCATTAATACATGTCTTCCGGCTGCATCGTGGGTGCCGAAGATCTTTCTTTTTTAGGCTTTTCAGCAACCATCGCCTCTGTGGTCATGAGAAGACCGGCCACGGATGCGGCATTTTGAAGCGCGAACCGAGTTACCTTGGTCGGATCAACAATACCCGCATTCATAAGATCTTCATAAGTCCCTGTTTCGGCATTGAATCCAAAATTCCCTTTACCTTCCATAACGTGCTGAACCACCACAGACCCCTCAAACCCGGCATTGTTAGCGATCTGTCTCATAGGTTCTTCAAGGGCGCGTTTGATAAGATTCACACCAAGCTGCTCTTCGCCCGGGAATTGGGCCTTTTCAAGAACCTTCCGGGCGCGCATATAGGCAACGCCGCCGCCTGGAACAATTCCTTCCTCTACGGCTGATCGAGTTGCATTGAGTGCGTCCTCAACCCTGTCCTTTTTTTCCTTCATTTCAATTTCCGTCGCAGCGCCCACATTGATAACGGCTACCC
Source organism: Desulfobacteraceae bacterium (assembly GCA_041310455.1). GTDB lineage: Bacteria > Desulfobacterota > DSM-4660 > Desulfatiglandales > HGW-15 > JAFGIC01. The sequence goes on from JBFYXR010000130.1 coordinate 3,239, forward strand.
CCCCGATTAGTTTTGCCATTCGCTCCTGAAGCTTTTCCTTGTCATAATCGCTGGTCGTCTCTTCGATTTGAATCCTTATCTGTTTTACACGCCCATCCAGTGCGCTCCTGCTCCCTCCGCCTTCAACAATCGTGGTGCTATCCTTGTCGATGCTGATCTTCTTAGCGGTTCCAAGATCCTTAAGGGTAATATTCTCAAGCTTCAACCCAAGTTCTTCGCTTAAGACCTGCCCTCCGGTCAGGATCGCTATATCCTCAAGCATGGCCTTTCTGCGGTCCCCAAAGCCCGGGGCCTTCACGGCAGCACATTTGAGTGTGCCTCGCAGTTTATTTACAACCAGGGTGGCAAGGGCCTCGCCATCCACATCCTCGGCAATCAGGAGGAGAGGGCTGCCCGTCTTCGCAATCTGCTCGAGGATAGGCACCATGTCTTTCATATTGTTTATTTTCTTATCATTAAGAAGCAGGTAAGCGTCGTCAAGATGCACCTCCATCTTTTGGGGATCAGTGACAAAATATGGGCTCAGATATCCTCTGTCAAATTGCATGCCTTCCACGATGTCAAGGGTGGTTTCCATGCTCTTGGCCTCCTCGACTGTAATTACGCCTTCCTTGCCCACCTTTTCCATGGCCTCGGCTATAATATTGCCTATGGTGACATCGTTATTGGCGGATATTGTTCCGACCTGGGCAATCTCCTTTTTGTCCTTTGTGGGTTTTGAGA
>JBFYXR010000131.1:0-4538 GCA_041310455.1 Desulfobacteraceae bacterium
TGCAACAAACCGAGTTTGTGAGCATTGAACTGAAAAATATTTACCGGCAGCAGGACCAGGCCTTTATCCGTCTTCTAAACCGGGTGCGTGACAATCAACTGGATGCCGATACACTTAAAGAATTAAACCGCAGATATGTGCCGGGGTTTTCACCTTCCGGCTCAGACGGGCACATCACCTTGACCACCCACAATCTTCAGGCGCAGGAAATCAATGTATCGAAACTAAATTCACTGAAAGGGAAAGCCAGGATATTCAAGGCCGTGGTAAACGGCGAATTTCCGGAAATCTCCTATCCTACGGAGGCTGAACTCTTTCTGAAAGTCGGGGCACAGGTGATGTTCGTTAAAAACGATATCTCTCCTATGAAACTTTATTATAACGGAAAAATCGGGACCGTTACAAAGATGACTGAAGGCCTGGTCTATGTGCAATGCCCTGGTGATGAGGCGCCCATTGCGGTAGGCGCGGCGGAATGGCAAAACTGCCGCTATACCCTGGATGATGTGACCAAGGAGATCAAGGAAACCATTATCGGCACATTCACCCAACACCCGCTCAAGTTGGCCTGGGCCATTACCATTCATAAAAGTCAGGGGCTCACTTTTGAAAAAGCGATTATAGATGCGCGTGCGGCTTTCGCGCACGGACAGGTTTATGTAGCCCTGAGCCGATGCACGAGCCTGGAAGGTCTGGTACTGAGCTCGCCCCTCGGCCAGCAAACTTTTAAAAGCGACCACACCATAAAAACCTTCACACGCCGGATAGAGGAAAACCCTCCCAATGACAAGCAATTGCAAGCCATGAAAAACGCCTATCAAAAATCATTGGTCCTTGATCTTTTTGATTTTGCTTCTCTACAACGGGACCTGGGATATTTACAGAAACTGACGCGGGAATATCAGTCTAGCATCGATGCAGGCCTGATCGAGGTCTTAAACCGGGCAGACCATGCCTTAAAAACTGAATTAGTCGAGGTCTCCATCAAATTCATGAGACAGGTGCTTCGATATATCTCGGAAAACCCGGACGTGGAAAACAATCCATTGCTTCAGGAGCGCATCATGAAGGCGTGTTCATATTTCGCTCCCAGGTTAGCAGCTATTTTACAAACACTGCCGGAAAACGAAATTGAAACCGATAACAATACTATTCACAAATCCCTTCAAAAGGCCCTGCAGGAACTCCGGACGGACGTATTTGTGAAAAAGGCCTGTCTCTTGGCATGTGAAAAAGGATTTTATCCGGGCATCTATCTGGAAACAAGGGCTAAGGCCGCCATTGAAAGGCCCGAAGACAAAAAGACCGCTAAACCTGCCCGGGAACTCACTGCCTCAAAACACCCTGAATTCAATGCCCTGCTTAAATCCTGGCGAAACCGGACAGCGGAGACCCTTAACCTTCCCGGGCATATGGTCTTGCCCCGGCGCACACTGCTGGCAATAGCGGATGAACTGCCGGTCACTCAAAAGGCCTTGTTTGGAATCAAAGGTATGGGCGCGAAGAAATGGAAAAGATTCGGCGATGAAATCCTTGAAATGACAATCGCCTTCCGGAATAAAAACAACATGGAGGTTCCCGTTGAAGAACCCTCCACAGCCAAAGCCGGAGCGCCGAAAAAAGGAGGAACTCAAAAGTTGAGTTTTGATCTTTTTCTTTCAGGAAAAACCGTTGCTGAAATTGCTGCAAAAAGAAAACTGAATGTTGGGACCATAGAAGAACATCTATCGTTTTTTGTGGGAACCGGTCAGATAGCAGTAGAAAAGCTGGTCTCATCGGATAAGGTAGCACGAATTTCCGACTACTTCAGCCGGGCTGAAGACAGCCTGTTGGGACCGGCCAAAGCCGCTCTTGGCGAGGATGTATCTTATGGAGAAATTAAATGTGTTTTAAAACACCTGGAACATCTGCAAAGCGGGTAATATTATCGACAGGGTCAGGGCAAAGATAATCGGCCTGGCGGCCCTCAAGGCAACTACCATGGTGCAGATAAAGACAGTTATCAACCTGGCAAAAAAAGAAAGTATGTAAACTTTACATATGACCTGTTTATGGACTAAATTAAGTCTTAATAAAAAGAAGGAGGATATTTTATGAAACTGTCCAGCCAGATCAAACCAATCAGTTACTTGAAGGCACATGCCGCGGAAATAATAAGAAACCTAGCCGGACAGGGAGCCCCCCTGATCATAACGCAGAACGGCGAGGCCAAGGCAGTTATTCTGGATATCGAAAGCTATGAGAAAAATCAACAGACAATGGCAATCCTTAAAATCCTTGCGCTCGGCATGCAGCAGGTTGAGGAGGGCAAGGTCCTGCCGGCAGGCGATGTAATTAAACGTCTGCGCAGAAGCCGGGAGTCTCAATAATGTCGTTTGCGGTTTTTTTGACCAGGGATGCAGCACGTGATCTCGAAGAGCTTTATGATTTTATTGCTGTTCACGATGCACCGGGAAAGGCATACCATGTTCTGGATCAGATTGAGAAGGCCTTCTCCAGGTTGTCCGAATTTCCCGATCGCGGCGCCTGTCCTAAAGAACTGTCCTCAATAGGAATCCGTGAATATCGCGAAGTTTTTTTCAAACCTTATCGTATTATTTATCGTATCGTGGATAAGAATTTTTTTGTTTTGCTTATCGCAGACGGACGACGGGATATGCAACTGCTTTTACAGCGGCGATTGCTGGATGCATGATGCGATTTTAAGGCTTTCTATACCCTGACATGGACCTTATGCCTTACAGCACACTTGTAACATTTAGCCACCCCGGTTGAACTTTTTCCATCTCATCCATGGCCTTTCCCGACCCCAGTATCTTTACGATCCCCTGCGCCCTGAAAGCGTCAAGGACATCGGCAAATCTTTTAAAGTCCTCTCTGGTGGTGCCGAGCACCTCGGCCCTTGTCGTCTGCCGGTCCTCATCCGTTACCCCCGCCAGTTGCTGGGCCATGGAGGCCCACCCCTTTGCATCAGGGAGCCTGTAGGCATCAATATCGCCGATGGCGCCGATGATGCCCTTTGTGAGTTCATCATCGCTCAGATCTATGCCCCGCAGGTATTCGGCAGCGCGGTCAAAGATATCCACCGTCTTCATGGTATTGGGATCGCGGTAGGATACCATGGTCAATGTCCCTGAGAGGTTGTCAAACAGGCAGAAGGCCCCGTAGGCCCCGCCCTGGACGCGGACGCGGTCCCAGAGCCATGAATTGCGCAGGAACCGGCAGATCACATGGGCCGAGCCGTGGAAGCTGTATCCTGCCCTGAAGAGGTTTATCCCCTTGCCCACATAATTGACCTGCGATGGTATGGTCAGCCCTTCAAAGCCTGGCAGTCCCTCCATTGACCAGTCCTGCGGCTTGTAATCGCTGGAAGGCAATGAATCCATGAACTCCTTCATCTGAGGATGGAAAGATGACCATCCATCGCCGTCCAGGGTTACATTAACGATCATGGAGTTCCGGTTGATGAGCAGGCGGTGTATTGACCTGAGGTCAGCAACCACCGAAGGCCAGTTCTGATCGATCTCCGAGACAAGCCTTCTGAGAAAAAAAAGATTGTTGAGGCCATATATCTCCTCGGAGATCCTGTCCGCCTCGCTGAAGTGTGAGCGTAGACGCATGTTTACTATCCTGTGGCCTGACGGGATGAGATCCTGCTCCTTCCTTGCCTTGGCCTCAAGGACCATCTGCCTGAAGCGATCCCTGTTGTCCAGATTTACATCCTGAAGCAGATCCCTGATGATCTCAAGCATGTCGCCTGTCCGGCCAATCATGGCCTTCCCCCTTATAAAAAGCCATGAGGTGCTTTCACTGGTGCCCTTTACATCAGAGATGTGGGCGGCAGCATATATGCCGCCGGTCCTGCTGCTTATGCGCTGTGTAACGGCCACATAGTCCTCTTTGTGTGTCCCTATCTCAAAAAGACTCCTTCCGAAAAGATGGATATAGGGCAGCAATCTCCGGGGAATGGCCCTCAGGTTAAAGCCTATATCCATGTATGCGATCCCGTTTGTGAAGAGGTCATGAAAGAGTACCCGCACACCTTTATCATCTATGGATTCAAGAGGTGTAATCCTGTTCTTTTTTTCGAGGTCGGCAAGTTTTAATATGGGGATAGTGGCAAGGGCCTCCTGGGAATCAGGTTTTTCCTGCGCCGCCTTAAGCTCCCTTGTGTTTTCAATAACCGATTGGATATCCCCGCTGCTCATGGCATTCCTGGCCTTTTCCAGCTTCTTCTCCTCTGCCTCTTTTTCCTTTTCAAGGAGGGTTATGTCCGGTTTAAGGATAAGGCATGTCATGTGGCAGTTACTAAGAATGTATTCATTAATCATATCCTCGAAGAAACGCCTGTTGTCGGCCGCCCTTGATTTAATGGCTTTCAAGGTTTCCTCAAAGGCGATCATGGACAGGGGGTCTTCATTATGGAGCCATGTGGTCATGGCCCTCAGCATGAGGGACAGCCCCCTCGGGTATGCGCCGGTGTTGTTTTCCCTCAGCCTGAATTCCACGGTGTTAAGTGCGGCCTTTACCGTCTCAGG
>JBFYXR010000133.1:0-6790 GCA_041310455.1 Desulfobacteraceae bacterium
GTTGAAATGCAGAGTCTGAAAATCTACAGCATAACCCTTTCCAAGGCGGCTATCAACCTGTACAGGACATCCTCGGAAAATCCTTCCCCTATATCTACCCTGTATCTCTCTCCTATTATCAACTTTAGTCCGGTATTATTTAATGACGGGTTCTTTATGGTGTGTGTCGGATATAAAGACACAAATTTGACGGGTTCCTTTTCCCTGTGCCTTTTGCATTTCCAGTAGGTGAAATCTGTGCTTTGATAAATTGTTCTGCCTGCAATACTCAATCTGCGTCAGGCCGCTCTCTTTCCAGCAACTGATATGCCGAGTCCAGCTTTCCTCCCTCTCCCTGCCCATCTCCTCTCTCATCTCTTCCGCCATCCATCATTCCTCCTCTATGATTTTTGGCTTCATCTTGTCATATTATTATTACCTTGAGAAGATGCGGTTTATTGAACGCTTACAAAACATGAGGCTTATAAGACATGAATGAGGGGATAATCGGACAAAAGGGTAGGTGGTGTCAAGGGGAAAATGCAGAAGATAAGAAGGTGAGAAGTTGAGAAGATAGTGAAGGCAGGTTCACCCTCCTTCGCCCATGCAGGGCTATGGCGGGCAGGCGGTTCATAGTTACGCAGCCAGGAAGCAGGAAGACGGATGAAGCTGGAACCGGCGAAGGTGTGGAACTGTGAATCGGAGCAGAAGATGAAAGACAAAGGACAGTCACCTTCACTCTTTGGGCTGCTATCCATAGATAATATGAAGAGAATCTGGGGGCTAATTTAGGATATATATCTCAGGGTTTACCGGAACTTCATTAAGATGGATTTCGTAATGCAGGTGTGATCCTGTTGAGCGGCCGCTATTTCCCATCATGGCGATATTCTGCCCACGCTTGACTGCCTGACCATTCTTTACAAGGGTTTTGGAGAGGTGGCCATAAATGGTTTTAAAACCATAACCATGATTAACAATTATATTAATGCCCAACCCGTCTGATCTGCCGACTGATGTGACAATACCGTCAGCCGGAGACAGGATCTCAGTTCCAACCCTGGAGGCTATATCGAGACCGCTATGAAACTCCTTTTTGCTGGTAAATGGGGAAATTCGATATCCGAATCTGGAGCTGACCCAACCCTCCGCAGGCGTTATGGAAGGCGTGCATGAGAACATAGACTTCTGGTTTTCAAAAAAGCTGTAAAGCTCCGTCTTTTCCTGTTTCTGGGCGGATATCTCCGCATTCAGGTTATCGAGAGACTGGTGCATCAGGCTTACGAGTCTTTGAAGGGGTTTCCCGGAAGAGTCCTCTGATTCTAAAAGAGAGGAATCCGACCCGCCAATGCCCCAAAACTGTGTATCTTCATCCCCTGTATCCAGATTAACCATAATCTTGAGCTTTGTTTCAAACTCTTTGAGCTCCGCCACCTTATTATTTATCGGGTCAATCTTGCCGGCGAGGGATTCCAGCTGATTTTTATATAGGGTGTTCTGCTGCAAAAGTGTAAGGTTTTCCGGGACAGTTTTCTTTAGTTCAAGGTAGTCACTGGATGCCCAGAACAGGATGGCCGCCATAGACAAGGATAATAACAGGGTTATATTAACAAGCACCTTGGGCACCTTAATCTGCCTGACCGCATTAACTCCATCCGGAAGATATACTATCGTTATTTTTTTCATATATGAACTTTCCCTGAGTTGCGATTTAATTAGCAATGAGTATGCCAAAAAATGAGATATCAGATAACCTTTTGAATTGATGAAAAAAATATCAGGAGAAAAATATTTATCTTTAAACCCTGGAGTGCATAAAAAGATACGACAGAATATTTTTCAGACGATTCCAGCTGAAATCATCATGGCGGCGAAAGTGTGTCTGATTTGAATAACGGGTCTGCATTCTATACTCGCATTCTTAGAACCTTGGAGAATGTGAAAAAGATAGGTGTCAGAATTAAGATGGACCTGCCTTCGCTATACGTGCTTCGGCGCGGCAAGACGACGCGGCGCGTGACAGACGGCTTAACTCACATCAAGATTTAAGCTTAAAAGGCTGCTGATATGTAATAAAGAAACCCCCAGGTGCTGGGGAATCTCCGCACCCGTGGGGGTTTCTCATTCCATCCTTGCAGGTCAATGTTGCGCCTTATATTATCCCTTCTTTAAGGGCAGCTTCGCAGAGGCGCCCACGATCCCTATAATTCGGCCTTTGTCAAGGGTCTCGGCCCAGCAGGCGATATCGATGATGCCTTCGCCCTTCTCATTTTTGTATTTTTTGGTGACATAGCCCCTTGCAATTATGGTGTCGCCTTCTCCGCCATGAATCGTGCATTCCTGGCCCTTCATGTGGGGAACCAGTTCCATTTCATCAAGGCCGGCATACCCCGGAACCTGCAACTCCGGTGCAAACGGCTTTAACCTGTGGCATTTCCTGGTCATTACGCCGGCATCGCCTATGTAGTTGGTGACCATCCTGACCAGGTGGGTGGCGCAGGTGCCGTTGAAAAGGACCATGCGGGAATTTGGATTAAGGATGTTCCTGCCGCCGTAGTGAAGCGCCGTCTCCTCGAGGTAGATGCCGAACCTGTCCCTGTACATTATGTTCCATTTATCCATGCTGTTGCGAAGACGCACCCCGCTGGCTCCTCCGCCGTTCTCCAGCGCTATGTCCATGTAGGAGTAAGGCCCTGAGCAGACCGGGGCCGGCACATCGCCAACATTGACATCCTCCCAGTACAGCTTCTGACTGCCCCGGATGTACTCATTCTTCCAGAGCTCCTTGATATACTCATACTCCTCATCGGTGGTGTAGTGGCCGGGCTCCAGGTGGTTTACCCATTCCGCCAGGTGCTCGCTTACGCTCGGTTTCTGGCTCCCGTCTATGATCTTTTTGTAGGCCTCTCTGTTTCTGCCCTTTTGCCAGCCGACCTGCTCGCCTGTTTTTGCGTCATATATCTTGGAGGAGGAGCCCATGCTGAACATGCGGACATCGCTTCCCGGGACAGTAACGTCGTCGAAATAGATGCTTTCCTGTTCTGAGACAAATGTATCGCCAGCGAAGACGTGCCTGTATACACGGCTGTCTGTGCCGTCGGTAGTATAATAAAACAGGTCTCCAAAATCATGGGGCACTCCAGGCAACCTGGCGCCTCCTCCTCCCCTGGCCCCCTGGGTGCCGGGCCACGCGGGAACGCTTGGGAACCCGGCTTTCCTCGCATACTCCTTGTCATTGAACAGTGGATTGTAAGGATCCCACTTCTTATTGGCCGCTATGATGGCATCCTCCGTTATTTCACTCGATGCGCCGCCTGGCATTTCCCCGCCCGTTGTTCCCGCACTTGCTTTCTGATGGCCTTTTCTGACGATTGCCATCCTCTCCTCAACCATCTCCCTTTCCCAATCAAGGTATGCGCCGGGCTGGAAGATCTGGTATTTGCCGGCCGTGCTTTTTGATGCTGTCTTTGCCGTTGTCCCGGCAGCCGGCGTCTGGGCCTGCGCAGCTCTTCCCGAAAAGCCCATTGCCATGCCCAGGGCCGCTGTGCCTTGCCCTAAAAGTTTAATAAAAGTCCTCCTGTTTACATGAGACATTTTAGATCCCTCCTTTCAAGATAATTAATGAAGCTTGCTTTGCTGTTATGGAGTGAAACGGTTAAAGGTTTGTTACAGAATGAAGAATTGATAAAATTTTTAACATTATATTAAATAAATTGTTCTAAGACAATAGAATATATTTCCGGTTAGACCTGGACTTATTTGCATTGACTTGGCGGAGACAATGCCTTATGTTTTGCCCATAAATAATAGAAATCGCAGCAATTCATCAGATGCAGGTATTTTTGGTTTTTCAGGAAATTCCGGCAAATCAGTTTCAACAGGACAGCAAATTTGCGGGATTATCAAAATAATGACTTTCTAATTATGAGGCAGACATATGGGGCTATTATTATTTAATAAGAAAGAAAAATTATTTCAGGCAGCACAGGGCGGAGACATTGAGTCACTGCAAAAGCTTTTAAAAAAAGGCGCTGATGTAGATGCGAAGGACGAATTCGGCAGAACTGCATTGTATCTGGCGTCGGGGGGAGGCCGTATAGAGATTCCTCTGCTTCTTCTGGATAAGGGTTCTGATGTAAACGCGAAGGACGAATTCGGCAGAACTGCACTGTTTGAGGCCTCACTGCAAGGATATATTGAGGTTGTCAAGCTGCTTCTGGACAGGGGCGCTGATGTAGATGCGAAGGACAGAAACGGCTACACCGCTTTATTGCTGGCTTCCCATAAAGGTCATGCAGGGGTTGTCCGGCTTCTGCTGGATAAGGGCGCTGATGTAAATGCCAGGGATGAATCCGGCAGAACAGCCCTGATGAAAGCCAGGGAAAAGGGGCATCGTGATATTGTACAGCTGCTGGAAAATGTCGGTGCAAAGGCAGGAGCAACAGGAAATAAGAATACGGAATTAATTCTTGCCGCAATAAAAGGCAACCTTGCGGCCGTAAAAACCCTGCTGAATGAAGGTGCTGATGTAAATGTAACGGTGAAGGATGGAGTCACTGCGCTATATGCAGCGTCACAGAAAGGCCATGCAGAGGTTGTCAGGCTGCTTCTGGATAAGGGCGCCGATGTAAACGTGAAGACAATCAACGGCGGCACTGCCCTGATGACGGCGAAGAAGCATGAGCGCAACGATATTGTCGAGCTGCTGAGAAAAGCAGGGGCAAAATAATAAAAAGATATTAGACCACAGAGTCCACATCCGATAATTCTCTATCGCCTTCATACAATGGATTATATTTCGTGTCCTATTTTAGCGCCTGATTCAATCGCGTCAACTATGAGATGAGGTTCGTTGGCGTCGCCTATCGCATATACCTCCCTTGCCTTGCCCTTCATCCCGTCGCTAAGGTCTATTGCATGAGGACCGACAACTGAAGACACAAGAGCCGCGCCGCACTGTGCCAGTGCATCGAAGAAGGCAATGTACCTGTCATCCATAAAACTGCCGGTTTCAGGATCATCCCAGAAGAAACCTGTCCCCTTTTTGATCATTCTATTTTTTAATCGCACTTTGCCTATATAGATAGGCTGGGCCAATTAATTCTGTTTGCCCTGAGATGAGGGGCCTATAGCGTCCGGAGATGCCTTAATGCTTGCCTGATATTGCTCAACATTTTTTTTATAAGCCGCCACCTCTTTTTTCAACTCATTATTTATATTCGTGAGCTGAGCATATTTGTCTTCGCATATTTTTATGCCCTCGTCCCCGGCGCTGAAGGTTTTTTCTGAGCATTCCGCGGTATATTCAGCCTTTACCTGTGCATAGCTTGCCCTGAGACCTTCGATTTTAGTCTTTTGCGCCTGGAGGTCGGTATAGGTAACAATTTTTCCGCTGTTTTCAGCAGCTGTCTCTTGTCCCTGCTCCTGCGCAAAGGTTGTGAAGGAAAATAAAACCGATATAAGTGTTGCCGTGATAATTAATAATGCTTTTCTGGTCATTTTACTCTCCTCTTCTAAAATATTTTCAAAATTTTAAAAAAAACCTTCGGTTATTGTTGCCCGGATAATTTTCTATAATAAATCTGAACAATAAATGCAAGAATCTTTCAGTTAATTATTGAAAGTAAATATTTTTAATAATGGATCATCTATGATATGCTGCCATATTGTTGAAACTTATGCAGGAAAGCAGCGGGCAGAATTCAATCGGTGTTAACCCTCTCCACCGTTTCTTCGCCGTTTGCAGCATCCTTTCCGTAAAATTCGATAAAATCCGGCCTTGAAAAGGCGCCGGTCGTCTGGATGAAGACCTTTTCCAGAAAGGCAGGGCTTCCGTTGATATCCATCTCTGCCCTGGCTACACCATTGTTCATAAAGACGCGAATAGGCCTCTCCTTGAATGAAACAATGGTCAGGAGATACTCCCCCTGAGCAGCATTCGGCTTCACCTTGATTCCATAGGCCTTTATCTTCTGCACATAATTAAGGGATTCCCGGCGGCCGTCCTCCGCGTTAAGCACCCAGTATGCGATGACAGGCTCCCTCTGACTCAGCGTGCCATTTGTTTCAACCTGGGCGTCATAGCGGACGATATTGGCGTTGAGTGCCCGCTCGATGTAAAAAAGCGGCTGCGCTGTCCGTGCTGAGGCAGCGTCTGACAGGGCGCATATGCTTAAGAGAATTACGGTAATATAAAGTTTCATAATAATTTCCGCGGGATCATATGGTTGCAAGTCTTTCATAAATTGAGCGGCTGACGTAAGTTTATGTTTAAATCTATTTCGATCATACTACTTTTAAAATTATTTTCGCAACTTTTTATTGAATGCGGGGTAACGCCTTTAAAGATAACAGGGAATCAGGGGATACTTATGATAGAGGAGGCTGATTTCATTCTCTAAGAGTTCAGCGGATATCAGGGCAGTGAACCCGTTGAAATTTAGTTTGACGTGCAAGGAAAAAACCCCTAGACTTCAGATCCGGTAAAAGTCTCTTCTTTTCAACTCAACCCATAATTATGTAAAAAACACGGTTCCGGGAACCAGCTTTTCTATTTAATGTTTTCAAAAACGCACCAGCATCTATTTCTAAAGGAGGAAGGAAATGATTATGAAAAAAGCATCAGTTAAAATTATGGCACTCATCGGTATCGCAGCATTACTTATTATTCCTTTCACGGCAGCTGAAAGAACAGCGCTTGCGGCGGCTGCTCCGGTAAAAATCCTTGACCCGGGCTCCAGCTGGGTCGTCAGCGAGACCACGAGACTGAGCGGCCTGAAGGTTGCCGGCGGCACCATCAAGGCACGCGACG
>JBFYXR010000134.1:0-4841 GCA_041310455.1 Desulfobacteraceae bacterium
TTTGAAATCCTGCCCCTGTCAAACCTGTAGCCTCTCTTATCTGCCTCATCAGCCACATGCCTTAGATAAACGGCCACAGCGCCTGCGGGATTGTCTGTTTTCTTAAAGCGCATTAATTGGGGATGATTCCTGTATCCCCTTGTGTTGCCCAGCAGGACCTTCTGCGCCAGCAGGCCTTCTCTCCAGAGGGCGACCAGACCCTTTGAGTCCAGATAGCAGGGATGTATTGACCAGAGTCTCATCTCACTCCACAGGAAAAGATGTCAGGCGGATTCCGATGCTAAGTGTTTCAATTCAGCTTTTAACCTTGCAGGTGTTGATGCCCAGGAGATTGTATAAAAAGCATATCCTGGTTATCCCTGTAATCAGTCCCATGATGCCTATGATTACAAGGATCACCGTCCAGACCGTACCGACGGAAAAAATAAAAGGGATCAATATCAAAATTATCCCGAGAATAATTCGAATTGTTCTGTCGACGTTTCCTACAGTCTTTTCCATATTGCCCTCCTTTCTTTCGGAATCCACCTGACATTTATAAATTATATCCCCGGCAGCTTATACTTCTTGTATTTCTCGCTCATTGATTTAATTGTCTCTATGTTCTCGAAGGCATGTTTATGCGTCTCCATGATTTCCAGCAGATGGTTGAACCTGCCCTCCGTGAATATGCGGCAGTGCTTGAGCCCATCCTCCGCAACAACAAAGCGGACATCTCCTTCTTCAATCCTTAAGGTCCCGCCTGCCCCGCACATCGCGCATTCAATTTCATAGGATGTGCCGTCCCAGTGGGGCGTGCCCCTATTCATCAGGTTGGAATGGCAGATCGGGCACCAGCTTTCTTCACCGAGCCACTTGACCCTGTCATAGGGCGTGTTCATTGCCTCAACCAGGCTGCCACCGAGCTTCCTCGCCCTTTCGATGAACTCCGGATGCAGAAGCACCTGGCCGGGTCTCGCGCACCTTGTGGCCATCATCTGGTCAACAACCTTTATGGACTGCATGAACATGGACATCTGCAGGGCAGGGAGGCTCAGGGTCATCCAGTTCTGGGTCGCGCCGCCGACTGTAATGATCACTGAGACCCTTTCGGGCATGCTATCCAGGACCCCTGCCTTGATCAGCAGGGCCACCTCATAGGGGAGCCATCTGTCTATAAATACCTTGTATATCCCCTGGGGCTGCAGTACAAAACTGGGCACGGAGATCACGATGCCGTCGGCCTGGAGAAATTTCTCCATTATCCGCTCCATGTCATCCTTGCCCTTGTAGATGCATTCCGGCCTTTCGCCCTTTCCCATCTTCATGGTGCATGATTCGCACCCTGTGCATGTCTTGATGTCATAGTCATGCAGGTTGATAAGGTTGACTTCGGCGCCGCTCTCCTCAGCGGCCATTAATGCCTCCTTGGCCAGTATTTCGCTGTTCCCGTATTTTCTGCCCGCCGTAACCGCCAGTACTTTTTTCATATTGTTCTCCTTTAGTTAAAAGATCCGGTAATTCCGGTTAATTGGTGTCAGGGGTTATCGAATTGAAATAGATGTTCTGGAATAATTAATGTCCGTGCGTATAGCCGGCATAGGTCGAGACTATTGGTTATTATTATGATAATCGAATCCATAAGTCAAACTGAAGCTTTTAGATGAGGGCCCATGGCATACATACAATTTCATCGGCCCTGCCTCCTGCGCAATAACATGGTGAAATTGAATAATCTGTGTTATATGCAGTTTTGCATATTGAAACCGGCACTCAAAAATAACCGAAATTAAAGGAGAGAAACTATGCGCAAATTTTATGTTCTTTACACGTTATTCGTACTACTTATCGCTTCACCTGCCCTGGCTGCCGATATCTCAGGAAACTGGCAGCTTGATATGAGCGGTCCTGCGGGACCGGAAACGGTCAAATTTTCAGTCACTGTTGCAGGTGAAAAGCTGGCCATTACAGGTGAACATTCCAGTTTTGGAAAGTATGAAGGCACAGGAACGCTGAAGGGCGATGTCATCCAGATGACATTTCCTTTTAATGTAAACGGCACGCCGGTTAATTTCGTGTTTGACGGCACTGTCAAGGGCGGTAAGATGGAGGGCACAAAGGCCTATTATCCTCAGTCGGGCGATGATGCCGGTAAAGGGCCTGTAAAGATGGAGGGTGTTTCAGAGGCATGGACAGCGGTAAAAAAGTAAAAGGGACCTTGCCCTTTTCGAGGGTGTCCCTTTTTTCGTAATGGCCAGGGGAGTTCCCCTCTGGGGACCAGACAGGGAACTCCTTGTTTTTAGATTTCAGGCTGTGCTATTTTTTGAATTCCTTATACGTGCCTTTGAACATATCGTATTCATTCGGATCTGTATAGCTCCAGGTGTCGGTCCATGTCTGATAGGGCTCAGGAGGTCTGGGCACAAACACGGGCACGGTCGTTGGGGTCACTTCATAGTAGTTCTGTTTTGCTATGTCAGGCGGGTGATTCATGCCGGTCGGAGCCGGTGTTTCTTCCTTAGCCTTTGTATCGCCGCTGGTTGCTTTGGTTTCGGAACCAACTGTCTCGCCCATTCCCTTTTTAGCCTCAATGGTCCCGTCAAGCGGCCATGCGGTATCCGTGTACACGTGCATATGCCAGACCTTCCAGTTTCCATCTTCAAAGACAAAATCAACTCCATACTTCTCGAACATCCACATGAAATTGCCTTTCCCATCTTTAAATCCACCTACAATGCCCGGTGTGTACCAGACACCTTTGGCTGTCTGTCGCCGGCCACCTCAACCACGGAGGACGTAATGGTATGCCATGCAAATTGGCCGGCCAGTTTTTCCCGGTCTTGTGGAATACCGTAGTAGTCCTTGATAGATGCAGGCCCGATCCAGTATCCTGAATTCTGCGCCCAACAGATGTCATCCCTCTTGGACCAGATTTTTTCCAGTTCTATATCGTTCTGCATTGAACAGTGGTACCACGAATGGAGGCTCATCAGGTTGTTAAGCTGATGGAGGTCATTGGCGCGCTGAGCTAATTGTAATGCTTCAATTGCCTTGCTGTCATCGGGCTTTTTCTGAGAACAGCCGCCGAAAACAGTCAGCCCTATAATAAGGCATGCGGAAAGTATTACTAAATATTTAATCTTTGTTCCCATAGTGTATCTCCTAAAATTGGAAAAAATTGGATCTTACCTAAAAGACTACCTCGACACCATCCGGGTTTTTCACCTCCTTTCGATTTTCATAAAATGGAAAGTTGATTAAAGTTAAATAACTAACTTGATTTAGCAATATATTCCCCAGCAATACGCCCCATGGTAAAGGCCCAGCCAATACTGTTACCGGACATTGGCGTTATGTAATCAACGGAATATCTTCCACCGGAGCAGTTGCCGGTCGCGTACAATCCAGGGATAGGATCGTCATTATCATCGAGGACTCTCTGGTTTTCATCGATTAATAGTCCGGCCAGGGTCACCATGGCGCCCGCTGCGCCATCGTTCGTGGTAACCGTGCCGAAAAAGGGTGGTTTGACAATGGGGTGCATGAGACCTGGGTCTTTGGCAAAGTCCTCATCAACGCCCTTTTTTGCAAGTTCGTTGTACCGCTCGATTGTGGAAAGGAAGTTCTTCTTCGGTTGTCCCTTGTAGCCCAGGTAGTCCGCAAGCCCCTCCAGGGTGTCAGCGCAATAATGTTTGGACGGCATACCGCCTTCTTCTTCGTCGCCACCTACGGTGCCCTTGACCATCCCGCCATTGGCGCCGGTGCCGATTAATGCGTTCGATTCCTTTTCCAGACGGTCCAGAATTTTGGGTTTGGTCTCCACGCTTCCGTGATCAAGCGGCTGATACTCCAATTCCTCGCGCCAATTGGCATCCCAAACCGCGCAAAGCAGGCCCCTGGGCTGTCTAAATCCCTGGGCGATAGAGGCCCAGGAGGCCTCGTTTGTGTAGCGCTCGCCGTTTCTGTTCATACGGAGGAAAGCCGTTTTCCCAAAGGCCCCGGCCAGGCTTACCATATCGATGGTATTCATCATCGCGCGAGGACCCCGCTCCATGCGTCCTCCGGCCCAAACGCCCATTTTGTGTCCATCGCCGTCTCTTCCCATGCCCCTGAAATTTTCGGGTTTATCCCTGGACAGGTCGAGGTGTTCGGACATGAGGTCAAAAACCATCTCTTTATTGCGGCTGAAATCGCCGCAGGCGATCAAAACACCTTTTTTAGCCACAAACTTGACATAGTTCCCTTTGGCATCTTCGGCGATAGCACCGGTGATCCTGTTTCCCTCTTTAACGATTTGCCGGGCGGGAGTTCCATAATAAAAAGCAGCCCCAAGATTCTTCGCCTTGGCCGCATTCAGTTTCATCGCATCGGTCCAGCTGTATCCCTTGGTGTAGAAAAGAACCGTACAGCCCCAGTTTTTGAACCCGTTGATTTTGCCGGTATAGTATTTGGGGCGCGGGTTTCCGAAAATCTTGAGGCTTTTTTTAAAATCATCGGGGAGCGCCTCGATTAACCAATCGCAGGCAGCACCACTGTTATAGACATACTGCTTTACGAGCCGGGGATTGGTCCTGTTTCCCATGCGCCGCTGCCATTCGTCAAAAAATTCCAGCGGGTCAATCCTGTCACCGCCGGCGTCGATTACAAACCTGGAATTGACTGTGCCTATTTCATTACCGAAGAAGGCATATTTATCTTCCGACTGCTTTTCAACCACCGCTACGGAAACGCCGGTTTCCGCAGCAGAACGGGATGCCGCAACACCCGCAATTCCCGCGCCTAAAATAACGACGTCGGCTTCTATAGTCTTAGAAATTTTATTGTCCGGTATCGGCTCCGGGGGTGTTTTCCAGCTTTTGGGC
>JBFYXR010000135.1:0-3923 GCA_041310455.1 Desulfobacteraceae bacterium
ATTGAAATAGAATATCACAGCAAAGACGATGTCATAAGTACTAATGTTTACGCCATTGCCGCTGCCTGGCAGGGCAGTTTTTAATTGAGTTCTTCTTTTGTTTGGTCAAGAGAGAAACTAATGAGGTCACCGCTGCTGCAAGCCGCAGTGATCTAAATGACTGGAGAGAATTTCTCGGTGATTGGTTGACAGAACTGGCATTTGGTGATTTGGAAGTAGAAGATAGCAAAATACTCCATTCGAACCTTAGAACCCTTTGTCATTCGGTTCCCGAGTTATGGGTTTCATGTGGAAGAGCAGATGCAGCTTTAATGGCATATAATGCAATGAAATAGGGTAATTCAAAAAACAATCTAGAAATACAATAATCTGCCCCAGTAAAAATTTCATATATCTACTCACGATCTCAGCCACACATTTTTTTGTGATATATTGAGAATATCTCATGAGTCTCGGACTTCTCAAAACCTGTGATCGCTTGCCATAATCTGGAGTGAATACTTATTTGTAATGTGAACAATGGCATAATTATAGATTTAAACATTTATTATATAGAACCAAGGAGGAAGCGGCATGAAATTATCACGCAGGTATTTTCTTAAGGGGGTTGCAGCAAGTGCAGTCGGCGCTGCAACAGGAAACGTTCTTGAAGCATCCCCGGGCAAGGCGGAAAACATTACATCTAAAGGTGCTAATCCTGCCTGGTTAGGGGAACCTCCGACCATCGGCGATGATAAGATTGTGGATACCATAGAAGCGGATATTGTCGTTGTAGGCGGCGGCAATGCCGGTTCCATGTGCGCCATGGCCGCCGCGGAAAAGGGCGGCGTAACCGTTGCCGTCATTGAATCTCAGGCCAGGGATAAAATCTCTTACTATGGCTTGCATGATATCGGTCACCTCAATTCCCGGTACTGCATGAGCCGGGGCATACCAAAAATTAAAGTCGGTGAATTCGTCGCAGAATGGCAGCGCCGCAACAACAACAGGAGCGACCCCCGTCTGATAAAGAAATTTGCAGAGAACAGCGGAGAATTGGTGGACTGGCTGATGACACATGCCCCTAAGGAAGTGGTGGATGCTGTTACCATTATTACCGATCTGGGCAGTAAGGGCAGACAGACGAACACAAGATATTTTGAGATGGGCGCTGAGATAAATAAGTTCCATTGCTGGCAGGGCTCCATCAATATGAATTATAATAAGGCCGCTCCAACCTATATTGCCAGGGCAGAAAAGCAGGGCGCTACCTGGTACTGGGGGCACAAAGGCATCACCCTGATTACAGAGACCTCCAGCGTTGTCGAAAAGAAGGAATCATGGGATGAGAATGGCGCGCTTATTATGAAGGATGCACTGGTTCCGCAGACGGCGGTAAAAGGGGTGATTGCACAGAACGCGAAAGGCCAATATATCAGGTTTATGGCGAAAAAAGCCGTGGTTCTCTCCGGCGGAGGTTACGGCGGAAATCCCGAAATGTATCGGGCGCTTCAGGATGAGCAGCGCGAGACATGGGAGAGCCGTGGTCTGGATACCGGCAAGATGCGCACTTCCGGATTTGGCCGTGACGGAAGCGCCATCAAAATGGGCTTATGGGCGGGCGGCTATGTGGATCCTGGTTCACGCGTCCTGCTTGTCCCGCAGGTAATGTTCTCAACCGACGAATGGAAAGTGCCAACCAACATCTGCAGTTGGGGAGGGCCAGCAGGTGGATCGACCCCGCAGATATGGGTGGACAGCAAGGGCAAACGCTTCCATGACGAATCCTTTATGGGGGTTTATGGGAGTGTGTTCCGTACAGACCGCATGAAGCCCCAAAGGTTTTTTGGATTTTTTGACTACGGTCACTTCGAGGAACTGAAATCCCGTGTGGCTCCGGAACACTTCTCCGGTGCACAGGTTTCCTTAGAAACGCTTAACTCCTGGGTAGAAAAAGGGGCATCAGGCGCTATATCGCAGGGTGGTCCTGGTGGTGGTCCCGGTGGCGGAGCTCCAGGTGACGGCGGTCAAGTGCGGAAAGGTCAAGCAATAGCCGCCTGGGGAGCTAAGACCCTGGATAAGCTCTTTGAGTATATGGGCTTTGATGATAAAATGAAAGCCACCATGAAGGCTGAAATCGACCGGTACAACAAGTTCTGTGAAAACGGGGAAGATGAGGATTTCGGCAAAGACCCCAAGCTGCTGCTGCCCATAAACGAAGGGCCTTTCTTCGGCGTGTTCTGCATGCCGGAAAAGCCTATGACCGGGACTGTTACCCTGAGCGGCCTGATGGTTAACGAGGACCAGGCTGTTATTGATAAAAACTACAACCCCATCGTGAACCTGTATGCCGTCGGCAACAGCAGCGGCGGAAAGTTCTCCAACCATTATGTCACCCCAATGCAGGGCCTTACGCTGGGCATCGCAATGACCCTGGGGCGGATCCTTGGCCGGGAACTGGCTGAAAAAAAATAAATTTTTAAACATTCAAGGCAGGGTCATTGGTTTGGCCCTGCTTTTTTAATGCAGTTTAAATCCATCCCACGGCTTATTGCCGCAACATAATGAGGCTTAATTTTGTTTGACATGCCATGCTGTATTCCCTATACTCATTTCATCGAAAAGTGAGTTTTTATCAATTCAATACCAATAAAAAGATTTGCCATGCCTTTCTATCAGTTCCTGCAAACACCCACTTATGATCAGGTCGATCAGCTCATCACCCTCTACCAAGAGGCGGGGTGGTGGTCCGCAGGGATAGACTGCCGTGATCTATTGAAGGGGATCATCTCAGGCAGCCACTGTTTTTGCGTGGCCGTGATCGAAAATAGAATTGTCGGCATGGGACGTTCCATCAGTGATGGGGTCAGTGATGCCTATATTCAGGATGTAACCGTAGCAAAATCTTTCAGACGGAAAGGAATTGCCAGCCGGATTGTTACGGAGCTGATCAAAAAATTAGAAGCAGACGGAATCGGATGGATCGGCCTGATAGCCGAAAGGGGTTCCGCCGAATATTATCGTCCCCTTGGATTTGAGCCTATGCCGGATTCGACCCCTATGTTGAGATTGCGAAAGTTATAATGGAACTGAAAGCGCTTACTCCCGAAGACTATCCTGATTACAGGAAATATTTCAATAAACAAACCTACCATCTTTGCACCTATTCTCTGTCATCCATTATTGCCTGGCGGAATTCAGACTATCAGCCCATGGCCGGTATCCGGAATGACACCCTGATCATTGCGGCAGAGTTTCGCAATACCAGATCCAAGCGTCATCTCATACTGCCCATTGCGCCGCCAGAAGATTTTCCTCCGGAACAATTGGCACGAATAGCCGATGACCTGGGATATGGTGAGTACTGGTTTGTGCCGCAATGCTATTTGGACCTCCATGGACGTGACAAAGTGGATCTATATTTTGATGTTGAACACACACCAGGGTACGATGACTACATCTATTTAACCGGCGATCTGGCCGACCTTAAAGGCAATAAATACTCCAAAAAACGCAATCTAATTAAGCAGTTCGAACGTGAGTATATTGAAACGAACCGGGTGGAGATGGGTCCCATTACACCAATAGATTTGGAGGAATGTCTTGAGTTTCTTGAAAAGTGGTGTGTGGAGCGCGATTGCGATGCCAACCCGGAAGAAGATCTGGCCTGCGAAAAACTTGCGGCCATCAATACGCTGACTAATATAGGGCTTTTCGAGGTCAACACCCTGATGCTGCGCATCGATGGTGTTGTCTGCGCCTTCGGCGTTTCCGCTTTTTTGACATCGCAAATGGCCACCCTGCAATACGAGAAGGCCTTTTCCCGGATCAAAGGCCTCTATCAGTACTTTGATAACCAATGTGCCAAACGGCTATTCAACGGATATGCCTATATTAATAAAGAGAGCGATATGGGCAGCGAAGGATTGGCCAAAACCAAAAAG
>JBFYXR010000138.1:0-3929 GCA_041310455.1 Desulfobacteraceae bacterium
TATTCCTCGCGGGTTTTGTCCTCTTTGATGACATGATCCCTTGCATCCTTTTCGCTGATGTCGAGGTATTCCTTCATATGGGCCACACGCTTATCAAGCGAGCATATCAGGCGCACATGTATGCCGTTGGGGATCTTCTGGGTGATAATGTTACCCCCGCTTCCGAGGATAATCACATACCCGACATTTGATAATTTAAAGATTGTCTCGCTCATCTTCCTTACAAGGGTCTCATGGGGAGGATGTACGCGCAGCAGGTCTTCCATGATATCCTGTATGGCCGGCATGGCAAACTCGCTGAAATACTTCTCGTATTTTTCCGGAAATTTATTGTCGTCAATCACCTTTTTGATGAGTCCCTTGTCAAATATCGCCCACACTGCATCACGCCTGCGTTCGCGCTTGGACAGATATTCAGCCAGCATCTCGGCGATTGTAGTTCCATAGGCGCCGCTCTGGCGGGAGATGGTGACATAGGGCTTGTTTTCCCTTGGCCGATGCTTCATGCTTGTTGCTTCATCAAGTTGTTTAAACCATGAAGAAACTCTTGACTCTATCATCCTGTGAATACTAGTCATAACCTTTCTCCTTGTTCATGGGTTGGTGTTGATTCAGAAATAATTGCGCCACGCAGTGTCGGATATCAGATACATGGCTCCTAATGGACCTGATCGATTCAATGGGCCAATATAAATATACCGGATTTTAATCTTTTTGTCATCATCCGATTAACGTCTCCCTGAGGTAACACGGCTTACATGCGGGGCTGATACACGCAGAGGGGCTCCTGCTCCATGAAATCGCCCGTGGCTTCAAAGGCCCTGGCCCGGCATCCGCCGCAGAACCGGCGGTACTCGCATATGCCGCATTTCCCCTTGTAGCCGGAAAAGTCTCTCAGGCTTTTAAACACCTCGGAACCGCTCCATATCTCCTCGAAGGTGTTTTTTTTCAGGTCTCCGCAGGCAAGCTCAAGATAACCGCAGGGCTGAACAATGCCTTCATGGGAGATGAAACAGAATGATGTCCCTCCCAGGCAGCCCCGCGTCATGGCATCGAGCCCGTAATGCTCAAAATCAACCTTTTCACCCTTTTCATGGGCCTTCTGCCTGAGTATCCTGTAATAATGGGGGGCGCAGGTTGCCTTGAGGTGCAGGGGCGTCTTGTCTCTCATGTCATAAAACCAGTGCAGGAGGCTTTCATATTCCTCAGCATCGATCTCCTGGTCAGCCATATCCTTTGCCCTGCCTGTGGGCACAAGCAGGAAAATGTGGTGGGCGACCGCCCCCAGCTCAACCGCCAGGTTTAGGATCTCATGGATTTTGTCCCTGTTGTGCCTCGTTACCGTTGTGTTGATCTGAAACTCAATCCCTGACTTTTTCAGGATCTCGATGCCTTCAAGGGACGATTCAAAGGCCCCTTTGACCTGCCTGAACCTGTCATGGCTTGCGGCATCGGCCCCGTCAAGGGATATGCTTATCCTTTGTATCCCCGCATCTTTTATCTCCTTTGCGATCGAGCCGGTGAGGAGAGTGCCGTTTGTCGCCATTACCATGCGCAGGCCCAGTCCGGTGCCGTGGCGGGCCAGGTCAAAGATATCCTTCCTTAAAAGAGGCTCTCCTCCCGTGAGTATTACTATGGGTTTGCCGGTCAGGGCGATATGATCCAGGATCTCCATTGCCTTGCCTGTTCCAAGCTCTCCGGGGTAAGGCCCCTTTTTGGAGGACGCCCGGCAGTGGACGCAATGGAGGTTGCAGCTTCTTGTCACCTCCCAGGCGACAAGCCTGGGTGAGAATTCTTGAGTGTGCGAAGTTTTCATAATACAGTAATTAATATAACATGTTTAGCGGTATAAATTTCTAAAAGTCATGCCTTTTACAGCGATTCTATGTTTCAATTTAAATCAAAAGGCGTAATCACGAAAGCACGAAATTTAGGAAACACGAAAAACCCCCATTTTTCATTTATGATCACATCCTTTTATTTCGTGTTTTCGCACATTCGTGATTTCGTGATAAAAATCTTAAAAGAATAATGCAAGAAAGAAAAATTATTTTGCCTGAATCAGAGGTTATTCTCCCTAATCACGCGCGCCGCATCCTTTGCAAAGTAGGTAATAATCAGATCGGCGCCGGCCCTTTTAATGGAGGTCAGGACCTCCATCATGGTCCTTTTGCCGTCGATCCAGCCCATATGTTCAGCGGCCTTTATCATGGAATATTCACCGCTGACGTTATAGGCAACCAGCGGCAGGAGGCATTCCTTCCTTACCCTCCGGATGATATCGAGGTATGGGAGGGCAGGTTTCACCATTATCATGTCAGCGCCTTCATCCATGTCAAGGGCCGCCTCCTTTATTGCCTCATTGGCGTTCGCCGGGTCCATCTGGTAGCCCGCCCTGTCACCGAACTGGGGGGCGGAATCGGCGGCCTCCCTGAAAGGACCGTAGAATGCGGAGGCGTATTTGACGGCATAGGAGATGATCCCTGTATCCTGAAAATGATTAAGGTCAAGCTCCTTTCTTATAGCCGCCACCCTTCCGTCCATCATGTCGGAAGGGGCTACAAAATCGGCGCCGGCCACTGCATGGCTCACGGCCTGCCGCGCAAGGACTTCAAGTGTGGCGTCATTATCGACCTGGCCGTCCCTGATGATCCCGCAGTGCCCGTGGTCGGTGTATTCGCACAGGCACACGTCTGTTACCACTACCATATCCGGAAATTTATCCTTTATTCCGGCGACTGACATCTGCACTGCCTCATCTTCCCTATAGGCGCAGCTGCCTGCGGCATCTTTCTTTTCCGGGAGCCCGAAAAGAAGGACGGCAGGGATGCCAAGGGCGCGGACCTCTTCAACCTCTTTAACAACCATGTCCCTTGAAAAATGATACTGGCCTGGCATGGAGGGGATCGGGACCTTTATGCCCTTTCCGTGTTTCACAAAAAGGGGAAAGATAAGGTCTTTGACTGAGAGGGTGGTCTCCCTCACCATGTCTCTGATGGCAGGCGTTCGCCTTAAGCGGCGCGGACGAATGATCATAGCACTCTCCTTCAAGGATGGAACAGATTGAAACTATAAAATCCGGAACCTGTTGCGGTTTTTCCGGCAGCAGGTCCAAAAGATTCGATTGGCGAATAATAATGTAATCCGGGCCCAGATGCAACCAGGATTAAGCACCCCGAATAATTCCTGTGGGAGACAAAGACTTTATCTTCACCGCATGCGAGGGGAGCAGGAGATGATATTCGGTCGGCTTCTCTGACGGCCCGTTGTTAATCTGAAAAAACCGATTTCCGGATTCATGCCATCAGCCTTCAGCAAG
This sequence comes from Desulfobacteraceae bacterium, assembly GCA_041310455.1. GTDB lineage: Bacteria > Desulfobacterota > DSM-4660 > Desulfatiglandales > HGW-15 > JAFGIC01. The sequence continues at coordinate 3,320 of JBFYXR010000138.1, forward strand.
GGCCTGTAAATCAAAAGGGCTATTTCAGGAGTTAAGAAAATATACACATTAATGCCTTGTATTAAATATAATAATATAATATTATTATAAATATATTGAAAAAGCATAAAACAAACAAGATAAAAAGGAGAATTCTGCAAATGCCAAATAAAATTATTATTCGTTATTCCGGAAATGACCGATCACGGGCAACAGTACGGTTTCTTGGGGAAAATGAAACCAGTGATTCCCAGATCCTGGTAGTAGGCGAAGAGACAAATGTTATTTTTACCGGCAGCAATTTCTCTGAAGATAGATATCGGGAGCTAAAGGGAGAAGAACAGGAAAAAAGGTTTCTTTCAAGATAGAGACGTAAGCCATCCTGCCATCCGTCTTTCTAAAAGCCGAAAATAAATATGTCGATAAGAATTAAAGGAGGAGCAATCACATCTCCAATGACAAAAGAACATGGTTATAAAGGCTTGAGAAAGGCTGTGAAAGATTTAAAGAAGGAGGCCTCAGCTCACAGACTGACGGAGAAGGCATTGGAAGAAAGTTCAAAAAAAATAAAATTCTTTGCCTATTCGGTTTCACACGATCTGAAGAACCCTGCGGTTGGCCTCTACGGACT
>JBFYXR010000139.1:0-2683 GCA_041310455.1 Desulfobacteraceae bacterium
GCTCCTCGGGCGGGCCTGGGCGAGAAATCCGTCATCCGTCTTGTTCAGTGCAACCTTACCGTCAGGATTCCAGGCCGGGATTATTGCAAGACTGAGAACAACAAGGTCAAACTCCTCTTCTATAATGCCTTCAGTCCCTTCCTGGTCTTCATAACGCAAAATTACGCTCTGTCCGGGACCGCTCCCCTTGATGATCGGCTTCGCCTTTATGAATTTTATACCTTTGTCCATGGCGTTTCTTAAAAATGGCTCATAGTTCTTGCCAAAGGCGCGCAGGTCGATATAGAAGATGGATATCTCTACGTCAGGCAGTTCATGCTGGATAAGGAGGGAATTTTTAATGCTGTACATGCAGCAAACCCTGGAACAATAAGGAACGCCAAGGGTCTGATCCCTGCTGCCGGCGCAGAGGATAAATGCTATTTTTTTAGGCTCTTTGCCGTCGCCCGGGCGTAGCACCCTCATGTATGGACCGCTTGGCGCAATTATGCGCTCCACATGGAGGGCTGTTATAATGTTCGGATTGTCTGCGGCCTCTCCGTATGCCCTTTTCGCAAACTCCTCAAGCAGCTGGTAGCCCGTTGACATGATAACGGCCTTTGCCTTAAACTCAAGGGGTTCAGGCTCCTGGAAATAATCAACAGCATGGGTGGGGCATATCTTGCTGCACCTGCCGCAAAGGGTGCAGCTTTCGGTGTCAAGCAGGGCTATCTGGGGGATTGCTGTCGAAAAGGGAATGTATATAGCCTTCCTGGCGCTCATCCCCCTTTGTTCGCTGTCTGAAGCCAGTACCGGACAGGCATACTCACATTGTCTGCATCCTATGCAGGCGCTGATGCTCACATAACGGGGTCTGCGGATAACACGCACACTAAAAAGCCCTTCCGGCCTTTCAACCGACTCCAGGTCACACATAGTATAGATGGTGATGTTTTTATGATGGGCAACAGCAGCCATTTTGGGGGTCGTGATACAGGAGGCACAGTCGAGCGTAGGGAAAACCTTGTCAAATCTTATCATCTTCCCGCCGATTGTAGCGTCTTTTTCTATGATAGCAACCTTGAACCCCTGATCTGCAAGATCAAGCGATGCCTGCATCCCGGCAATCCCTCCTCCAATTACTATCGCATCATATGAACCGGAGACATTAAGTGACATAACAGCACTTTCACCCTTTCGTGATAAAAACCTGAGGGTCTTTCCAGAACTATGACTGGCTTGAACCCAAAGAATATTTGACAGAGACAGAACAGATTTATCAGTTAAAGAATTTTACATATTATAATTGAAAATTTGTGTCAAGAAAGATCAGATTCACCGAACAGCAATTGAGGGCATAACGTATTGATATATTACTGCATATTTTGAAGACAACCCGAAATAACCTGATTTGAACAATTAAGGCTGAATTATTCTGCGGCAGGATCAGGGCCTTCCCTAAAAAAAACCCCGACCGTTTGGTCGGGGCAACCGGATTAGCCGTTACTTTATTTTTTTTCCTTCTTCCTCCAATTAATGGACGGAACGATTTTTTTAAATGTAACGCGCAATCCAGAAAGTCATTATATAAAAAACAGGACCGTCTGCACAACCTGCCCTGTCGTCAGCTTGCATATCCTGATGACCACATGCTGAAAGGTATAAGATGCCAGTCTATAGGACTGTAGGGCCATGACAGCATTACATCGCGCTGGTCCTCCATTATCTCAATCCCCGCCAGGTAATGGCCTCTCAGGCGGCCAGAATCCTGCCTCTGCAGATATGTAAGTTCGGAATAGAGGTCCTGATAGGGGTTTCCAAGATCATGAGAATAGTATCTCATTTTCAATCTGTCTCCGGTTTTTATCCGGTTCAGGAGATCCGAGGTCTCCTTGATCAAAACAGACAAGTTCCCATATTCGATATCCCAGATCTTGAATTGATAAACTGTATTCAGTCTGTAGACAGGAATTTCCACGCTGTAATACTGTTCAAGATCTCTTCCGGCACTGTCAATATTATAAAAAAATCTCTCAGCTGCGGAACTCTTCATAGGCACCTCCTAATAATTATGTATAATTATACATACTTTAATTTCTATGTCAATATATTTTTATCAATTTATCTAATTATTTTTTATTTAAGTATATATTGGGGTTAATGATGATATATTTACAACATATTGTATAACACCCCCCATTTCTGCCGACTTCTCGGCAGTCACCCATAAAAAAATGAGCCCACCAAGGCCACGTTAAGACGGGGCAGGAAATACCCGTGCAGGCAGACACCCTGCCGCTCTCAAACTTTATCCACAGTTGATGGATTCCGGCATACTGTTTTAAGCAGGCCATTAACAGCATCGATAGAAATCTGACGTTCCGTTGGAAATTAAGTCAGTTTTTCCCCAGAACTTTAAAAAAATGAAAAAACCCCGGCATTCAAACCATATAAACAGTTCAAACACTGCCGGCCCTAATTAATCCGGACCCGGGGGCTTGAATAATATAATAAGCTGAAGAGATTAATAAATAAGCGCGACTAGAACACAGCAACAAGAGATAAGACCCGGGCAAAACATGCACGGGAACCTATACATGTCACGCATGTGCCCTTTCTGGCATATAATGTGCTTATTACCCATGGATACAACTTCCTGGTTTCTGTAATGCTCAATTTTTTAACCGTTTTTTTTAGACAGAAT
>JBFYXR010000142.1:0-15288 GCA_041310455.1 Desulfobacteraceae bacterium
AAAGGCCGATAGCCTCATAGAGCTCGCCCTTAAGATGAAGGTGGACCCGAGGGCGCTTGTCGACACGATAGAGAGATACAATAAGTTCTGTGAAACAGGCAAGGACCCGGACTTCGGGAAATCGGCCCAGATGCTCCAGCCAATTAAGAAACCTCCATTTTATGCAATCTTTGGCAATCGCTGGTCCCAGAGCACAAAGGGCAGGAACGGGATTGCAGTAAATTCCAGATTCCAGGTCCTTAATGCCCAAGGGGAGGTAATGCCTGGATTATATGCCGCCGGCGACGGCTGTACAATCTTCGGCGGATTTGTTATAGGCACACCCAATGGCGGCAGTGACCCTCTGACTGAAGAGGAGACCGCAGCCCGTAGCGCCCTTTCAAGGGCTCTGGCCCAGGCCTTTGCGCCTGCTCCCAGCGCCGGCGCTTCGGCAGCTCCTGGCGGTCCAGGGGCTGGAGCTCCCGGCGGACAGGGTGGAGCCCCCGGGGCCGCTCCCTCAGGAGGCCAGGGCGGTATGCCGATGATGGGTGGCGGTGCTCAAAATACCGATATACTGAAAGGCAAAAGCTCCCCATGCGGCGGTCTCGGCCCGGCATTTCTCTCGGGATATTGCGCGGGCACCTTTGCGGCGAATTATATTAAAAATCTTTAAACCTGCGGCTGCCTGATGGGCCATCGAGCAATGCCAGACGAACGCAAAATGTCATAAAATATTCACTTGTGGCCATGGTTTATTATTACAGATACATTTATACTGTTGACACTCATTTTCATTTTCTTTCTTCCCATAAGCGAGATGAAAGTGATTTCTTCCTAAGGGAGCAACCGGCCTCTGGTTTGAAGGACTTACCCTCCTCTTTAAGCTAGCAGGCTGGTTGCTTCCGGTTGAAGGGGGAGAATCAAACCGGAACTGAAATAACAAACAAGCTATCAATTGCTCCAAATACGAACCGGGTCCGAATTCACGGAATGACAGAATAATCCTCTGCAGGGGGGCCACGCCGGCTTAACGATATCCCAGGCCAAATTCACCCTATGGTACTTATTATTTCTTCAGGAGACGATTCTTGCCTCCAGGTTATCAGAGGTTTATGCTTAAGTAATATTTTCCTGGCAGGCGGGATGGATAAAACCATTGTTAAGACTGCTTATAGCCGAATGCCTATCGGACTCTACAAAAAGGGGGAGTTATTATGAGTGAAATAGATCTTAATTTAAGTAGACGAAAGTTCATGGCTGTAAGTTCCGCAGCAATTGCAGCGCCGGTTCTTATGAACATGGCAGATATGGTTCCGGATGCCAAAGGAGCGGAAAAGACATACGACTTTATTGATAAGAAAAGCTGTGATCTTGTTGTTCTGGGGGGAGGCGGCAGCGGTATGGTAGCAGCGGTGCGTGCAGCGCACCTGACCGGGGAAAAAGTTATCATTTTGGAAAAGGCCTCAGCAACCGGCGGCGCTGCCCAGTATGCCGCTACCATCCGTACCTTCGGCAGCAAATGGCAGGCAGACCGCAATCTGCCGGATACGACTACAGACTATGCCCGCGATATGATGGACAGGGTGTACTGGCGGCTGGATGAGAAACTGGTTTTCAATTGCCTGCGCGGCACAGGCCAGTTCTTTGACTGGCTGTGCGAACAGGGCGGTGATATTGAGGACATGTTTTTCATCGGTAAATACGCCGGCAGTGGTGAAATCGAGAGCGGTCCCCTTGGTCCTCAGATGGATACCTTCAACTTAGGGTATCAAAATTTTAAAAAGTCCGAAAAGCGCTTGGGCGGTTTCGTCATGGATATGATGAAGGAGAAATGCGCAACCTACGGTGTCGAGGTCCTTACGAAACATCCCGTAGTGGATGTAGAAGTAAAAAACGGCAAAATCATTGCCGCTATCGCGAAATCGGAAAAAGGCTATATCCGCGTTGCATGTAAGGCCTGCATAATGTCAATCGGCAGCTGGATAAACAACGAAGAAATTCTGAAAAAATGTTGCCCCAAATTCCTTGGCATAAAGCAGTATATGCCTTCCGCCCCTCATATGAGCCCTAATTATTCCGGAGACGGGATTCCTCTGGCCGAGAAGGCCGGCGCGTTTGTGGACTATGACAGCTTCTGCGTGCAACTATTCGGTCCTGTTTACGACTATGCAAGGGGGAACACAGCAGGCAGTTCTATCGTTTTGGCCATGGCGCAGTCGCCCTACATCATTACCGTCAATCTGGACGGCAAGCGCTTTGCCGGAGAACCGGTCGCACATATTGGGCATTTTGGCAACGGCCAGGTACAGATCGATCAGCCTCGCGGACAGTCTTTCGATATCTTTGATGAAAACACGCTTGCAGCCACCTTCAAGCTTCCGAGATGCACTCAGCCTGCCGAAGATATCCATGCCATAGCCTGCTATAGCAAGACGTGGATAGAATCCAAGGATGAGGCCTATCTTCCGGACACCATGGAAGAGGTCAACAGGAGCATTAAAGAAGGCTTTATAAAAGGCGATCGAAACAAGTTCAAAGCCGATACCCTCGAAGAACTGGCCGACCGGATGGGCGTTAACAAAAAAAACTTTCTTGAGACTGTCAGAAGGTACAACGAAAGCTGTGAAAGGGGCGGTGATTCTGAATTCTTCAAGAGAGAGGATGCCCTGGTTCCCATTAACAGGCCTCCCTACTACGCCTACCTCGGTAAGCTGATGACCGACGGCGCTTTCGGAGGCGTCCAGGTCAACCCCGAGATGCAGGCCTACAAGCCTGATGGCGGTCTTGTTGAAGGCTTCTATGTTACCGGTGACTTTACCTCCAGCCGCTATATCAATCTGGGCGGTGTAAAACATCAGGTGATTAACGACCTGTCCTGGGCTTTCTCCAGCGGTTTCCTGGCGGGCACAAATGCCGCCAAGTATCTGCAGGGCCTTTGATCCCTTGAGAAAATGGGGATGTCCTTAGTTAAGGATGTCCCCTTTATTACCCATCTATTTTTTTTGCCTAAAAACAATTTATTTTATATGATTACCCAAATTTTCCTTTCCCAAAACCATTAATCTATTTTCAGGAAGGTCTGGATGTCCTTCCCTAGGGGACTTAAGAGGTGTAATGACTATCTTATTTACCAACCTGTAAAAAAGGAGGATGTTATGAATCTAATTCAAAGGCTTATGGGAAGGCGGCAATTTCTGATGGCCGCCGGTGTGGCCTCCACATGTGCGCTGACCACTAAAAAGATCGCTAGTTTTGAAACGCGTGCCGCAATGGCAGCCGGGCAGGCTGCAACTGCCGGTATAAAGGCGGCAGGCAACAGATGCCCTCATCTTTTGTCACCTTTAAGGATCAGAAACAAGGTGTTGAAGAACAGGATAATCCATACCCAATCTCCCAATTTCACAATGCAGGGGCCGGAAAATTACCCTACCGAGACATTGAGAAACCATTATCTGAATATGGCCAAAAACGCTGCCATTGTCACGATGACTACCATGTTTGGATCATATCCCAAAAAATATATTACAAAAGCTGATGGCTTCGAGGACTGGCTGTATGAAGCTGTGTACAGCTGGCAACACATTGGAAATGATAAATGGGAAGACATCCCTCCGGTTTGGAACTATGTCGAACGGATGATTGATGATATCCATACTGAAGGATCACTGATTTTATGCTCCACCAGACCAGGGAATGTGGCCGCCGGCGGCGGCAGTGCCATCAATGTCGGGCCCGGTGAGGTATCAGGCCAGAATGGCATCATCGGCATGCAAAAGGCAGCAGAGGCATTGGCAAAAATGCAGGGAGGCAGCGGCAGGACCGGCGGCGGTATGCCTGGACAGGGTTCCCAGAATGTTGCGGATATAGTCAAGGAGGCAAAGGAATGTGAGGCTTTGGGTTATGACGTGTATCAGACAAGGTCCACTGACCGTCAGGTGTTAGAGGCAGTACGGAATTCAACTGATCTTATAATAATGGCATATCTCAGCTATGCAGCCTTCGGCACGGGCAAGGATCAGAGTTACGTTGGGATCAGATACCCGAATCAGCCCACTGCCGAAGAATTGGAAAAAGCCGTTGAAGATGTAAGAAAGATTGAGGGCCTGGCTGACTTTGTATTTTTGCGGGCCGGCAGTGAGCATCCTAACAGCTTCTGCCAGGACCAGGACAAACCGTGGACCCTTGCCTATGCCGAGGCCATCAAGAAGGCAGGCTTGAAGATCCTCACATGCGCCGGCGCCGGATTCCATGATCCTGTGCAGAACGACCGGTTTATCGCTGAAGGCAAGACGGATATGGTCGGCATGGCGACGCCGCTTTTCTGCGATCCTGAACTGGTCAAGAAGGTGGCGGCAGGCAGGGCAGATGATGTGCTTCAATGCTATCAGTGTCATGACTGCCACGCGATCAGCATGCTGAAAGGGCCCCATAATGCCATGTGTGACTTAAACCCGAAGTGGGGAACGCCGTCCTATAAACTTGCGAGCATCCAGCCTCCACTGACAAAGAAGAAGGTTGCGGTGATAGGCGGCGGTCCGGCGGGCATGAAGGCGGCCATTGTAGCAGCCGAAAGAGGTCACAAGGTGACACTCTTCGAGAAGGATGCGGCCCTTGGAGGGCTGATTAAGTTCTCGGACTACAGCCAGTGGAGATGGAATATGAAGGTCTTCAAGGATTACCTTATCCATCAGGTGAATAAGACAGGGGTCGAGGTGAAGTTAAAGACGACTGCAACGCCTGAGATGATTAAGGCATCAGGGTTTGACACTGTCATGGTCGCAACCGGCGCCGAGGTGCTTGAGTCCAGGATGAAAGGTGCAGACGCCGCAAATGTCTTCAATATCCTGACATGTTACAGCAACAAGTCGGCCTTAGGGCAGAATGTGGTGATGATCGGTGCAGGAAAGATCGGCACAGAGGCAGCAATAGGCATTGCCAAGGACGGACATAAGATAACGGTGCTGGCGCCAGGAGATGAAATGATAGATGCGGAAGATGCAGGCCCCCACAATGTGGGCAACCAGGAGAGGATATATAAAAACCATCCCAACTTTAAATATTTCATGAAGACCACGGTCAAGGGCATTTCCGGAGGTAAGGTGACCTATACGGATGAAAAGGGCGCAGAGAACTCCATTCAGGCCGACAGCATTGTGATCTGGTCCGGCCTTAAGCCGAGGATGGATGAGTCAGAGAAGTTCATAGGCTCAGCAGACGAAGTCCTCCTCCTGGGTGACTGCACAGGCAGGTGCGGCAGGATTCATAAGACAATACGCAACGCATTCTTTGTAGCGTCGCAGGTGTAAGGACACGCTGGGATCCGCCTTCGTCCTATAAGGTAGGACTATGGCGCGACAGGGGCCGGGAGTCGAGAAAGCTGGAATGCTGTGATGTTCGAAGACATAAGGCTTTATGGCTTTCCGGCATTATAGCTTGCCAGCTTAAAAAAAGGCAGGGCCGATTAAAAGCCCTGCCTTTCCTTGCCATTGCAGATTTTTCCGAGCGGATGATTAATTTGAGAATAGTCTTTTTCGTCCTTGTAACTTAAAGCTGCACCCGTACCGTTATGTTTTTCCATTAATGGAATTTAACCCATACCCAGCCGCATTTCAGCAGCCAGCCAATGAATTGATTTTTAAATATTTTGCTGAAAGCTGAAAGCTAATTGCTGAACGGTTGAATCCGAAAATGCCTGTTTTCGGATGAAGGATGTTTTTCATGGCAGGAAAATTTGATCTTAAAAAAAGCAAGGGGGGGCAATATGTGTTCGATCTCAAGGCATCGAACGGAAAAATTATCTTAACAGGAGAACCATATCAGACAAAAATTGATGCTGTTAGATGCATTGAGTCAGTTAAAAAGACTGCCGCTAATGATTCAGCCTATGTACGCAGGACGTCCGACAACAATAAGTATTACTTTATATTGGAGGAGGCCAATGGACATGTTATTGGTGAAAGTAAATTATATTTGTCGATTACAGGGATGGAAAAGGGGATAGCATCAATCAAGGCAAATGCCCCTTATGCCAAGGTCTATGATTGGGTCTTAGAAAATAATAAGAATAATTGCTGTAGGCTTCGATAACTCCCGGCCACAAATCTAACTGCTCATAAGACTTTTAGATATTCCCTGACATTTCCTGGATTCAGGTAATCCAATCTTTGATGAAATTGAAGGTTAGAAAAACAAGTCGGAGGTAGATCACACCTGTGGCTGCATGGAGCTATGGCAAGCATACTGCCGCTTAAAGGCCTTTCATCCCTCCCACAATATATAGGAAGTATATCGTTCCAAGGCATATATCGAACAACAAATTCGGCTGGCCAGACATCTGTCACCAACTGGATAATGGCGATTTTGAGTGTCAATAAAGGTATAACAATAATCAGTTATTCTTTAAATAGAGGGGAGATGTCGGCAGGACATGGGATGTTTTGATAAAAATTTCAAAATATGATATGGTTAATTATGAGTGACACTTGGGATAAAATATTGAGATTAATCCATGGTGGAGACATTAAGATATCTGAGCACGGATATGATGAACTTGCAGCAGATGATATTAGCGTTAGAGAGATTGTTGCTGGTATTAATGATTCGGTTGTTTTAAAAGACTATCCGGAATACAGAAAAGGCCCATGCGTTTTAGTTATGCAAAATGATCGACAGAAACGTCTTATTCATGTAGTATGGGGCATCCCACGTGGCCTATCATCACCAGCTGTTTTAGTAACGGCATACCGACCTGATCCGGAATATTGGATTGATGGCATTAGAAGGAGAATAAAATGAATAAACGACATTATACAAAACTTGTGCACGAAGGGGGATTTGTCGCAGAAGTTGATGTAGAATTGATTGAAACGGATGAGGGATGGTCTCCATACCTGTCACTCGATGATGCATATAAACTCGATGACATCAGGGATGCCTTACGAAGGAGTGACTTTCAGCGGGCGACAAAACTTGCTCGAGTATTTAAATTGACACCTATCTCTTCTCCGTCACAGAAAGAGTCCAAAACGTTACAACCGAATTCCTAACTCAGAGCAGACGCCTCGATTCAAAGAATTTGTTAGAGAATTCGGCCTCATTGTCTATTGGAATCAAGTTCGGCTGGCCCGATATGTGTCATCAAATGGATAATGGCGATTTTGAGTGCGACTGATGAGTAAAATGTTTTTCATCTGATCATCTTAACTTCTTATCTTCTATCGGGGGATTAATTTCATCGGTTGCTGTGGTAATACTAGTATCGAGAAAAACCCGACAAGCTATTGAAACTGCAACATCCCTTTAGATCATTTAGATGCAGATACTCAAGAAAATAATTTTAATAAGATTAGCGGATCTAATGTTTAATAAAGTTTAGGTTTTATAAAGTAGCGTTGTTGGCATTGTTTACTTTTAGCCCACCTCCTCCCAGCCACTATATGTTGATTCCAGAAAATCTATTCAATTGCATAAAATTCGTTTTTTTTATAAATTATAAAGACTGCAGCGATGCAGACCGTCGGCGTTGCATCTTGCTTTGGACAGAGGAAAGTCTATCAAAAAACGGCAGATAGGCCTATGTAATCCTCTTTCGGGGATGTTTGACGCATAATTCAGTTTTATATTGCCATTTAGGACATTCAGACAGAGAAATTATAATACACCTTAAGGTAATCCTATGAAGTGGATGAGCATTAAAAAATTTATCACCGCAGTATTACTGATTATAATATCCTCTTTCAATCTGACAGGATGCTATCATTATACCGAAGATAATTCTGCTGTCGGAGACGAAAAACCATTCTTCCCGGACCGTGTGGTCACGGTATGCATCACCATGACTGAAAAGGATTGGGAGTCTTTATGTGCTAACGCAATGGCGGAACAATACGTTAAAGCAGACCTGTCCTACGATGGAAAACTCATACCGGATGTCGCAGTTAGGCCCAAGGGGGGCTCATCACTGATGACAGTGGCCAGTAGCGGCAGCTCCAGATTCAGTTTGAAGGTTGATTTGGATTACTATAATCAGGACTGCAATTTATATGGGGTGAAAAAGCTTATTTTCAATAACGGTTTCAGTGACCCCACCCTTATTCGCGAGTTCCTGGGTTATGAATTGTTTAAACAAATGGGTGTTCCCACTCCCCGTACTTCTTTTGTAGACCTCTGGGTAAATGATACCCGCCTGGGTCTGTATACAATGATAGAACAGATTGATAAGAACTTTTTGAGTAACAATATTGATGATAATATCGGCAACCTGTATAAGCCTGAAATGGTAGCTGGCTATTTATCATGGACAGAGGAAGACCTTAAGAAGCAGCAATCAAATGACAAAATCGATGAATCTAAAGACCAGTCTCCACCTGGTTTTATGCCACCGGGGGGAATGATGTTAAGGGCAGGCATGCGACCACCGGAGGGGTTTCAGCTTCCAGAAGGTTTTCAGCCACCTGAAGGGTTTGATACGCCGGAAGGTTTCCAGCCGCCAGGAGGAAGAGGGATGCCGGGTATGCCGGGAAATCAAGGCGGGGATTATTTGGAGCAAATGGAATTGAAAACAAACGAGGACAAAAAGGACCACTCTCTCCTGTTCCGTCTCCTTGATATTCTTAATAACGAACCGGATGCAACCTTTCCGGATAAAATCGAAAAGGTGCTGGATGTAGATAATGTGCTTCGCTTCCTGGCCGTATCCGCGGCTATTGTGCACCTTGATAATTATATTGCTATGGGCCACAACTACTATCTTTATGAAAACAATGGTAAGTTCGTCCTCATCCCCTGGGATTTAAACATGGTCTTTGGAACCTTCAACTTCGGGCTCGACCGCAACAAGCTTATTAACTTCTACATTGATGAGCCAACCGGTGGAAGCTTTGATGAGCGACCTTTGGTAAAACGACTACTTTCTTATAAGCCATACCTTGACACATACCACCGTTACCTTGAGGAATTTCTTAATGGCCCGTTCAATGTTGACCGTATGAATCCAAGAATTGACGAAATTGCGAAAATAGTCCGACCCTTTGTTTCTACTGACGAGCTTAAATTTTTCTCCAACGAAGAATTTGAGCGCGGTCTTGTTGAAGATCTGGAACCCGGGATGGAAAAGCGATTTATGCCAGGGGCATTAATGAACGTCATGGGATTAAAAACATTCGTCAGAGAACGAAGCGAATCGATCAGAAAGCAGCTTGATGGAATCATAAAATCCAGATCTGACGACGGAAGCGGCAATGGAGGTTCTTTCGGATTTTCTGGATTTATGCCTATACGAAACCCGGAATAGTGGAAATAGGGCACGCACCTCAAGATATCAATCCAAAAAGACAAAAGATCAGCCCAGCAGAATTTCAGATAGCTTGCCGCCTTAAGTGAATGTTTTTTGTGCTATTCTATAATTTGATAAAAGTAGAGAATAGATAATCAAATATATACTGAACTCCTGGTTTTCAATACAGTAAAATGAGGCAAGAAATGTAACATTTTCCATATTTCTTCTACCATATACCTGAAAATCCCAGCCGTCAGATTATTCATGTCAGATAGGATTTCATTCTCCAAATTTTAAGCAAATATTGCCTCAACGAATTCGCCTGCGTCAAAGGGTCTGAGGTCGTCCATCTTTTCTCCGATCCCGATGAATACGATGGGTATCCTAAGTTGGCGGGATATCCCGACAACAATCCCACCCTTTGCGGTCCCGTCAAGTTTTGTAAGGATTATTCCGGTGATACCGATGCTCTTGTCAAACAGGTCTGCCTGTGAAAGCGCGTTCTGCCCCGTGGTGGCGTCAAGAACAAGCCAGACATGATGAGGGGCGCCCGGGAGGTTGCGGCCGGTCACACGGTGTATCTTCTGGAGTTCGTCCATGAGGTTTACCTTTGTATGGATGCGCCCTGCGGTGTCGATAAGGACAATATCCGTCCCGCGCGTCATTGCAGCGTTTATCGCATCGAATACAACGGCCGACGGGTCGGAGCCATGGGCCTGTTTTATCACGTCAGCGCCTGACCTTTCACCCCATATGGTCAGCTGCTCGATAGCAGCAGCCCTGAATGTATCGGCCGCGACCATCATTACCTTTTTGCCCTGATCCCTGAACATGCAGGCCAGTTTGCCTATGGTGGTTGTCTTGCCGACTCCGTTGACCCCGATCACCATTATCACCAGAGGCTGACCGGGCAAGGGGGTGCCGCCCCTAGCTTCCACGGACCCGAGGAAGCCAATTATATTCTCCTTTAATGCCTGTTTGAGCCTGTCCGGATTATCCAGCTCCTTCCTGGCTACGCCCGACCTGACAAGGTTAATAAGCTCCTGCACTGCTACAACCCCGAGATCGGAGGTATAGAGTATCTCTTCCAGCTCATCCAGGAGGTCTTCGCTGATTGTCTTCCTGTTCAATATCAGCTGGTCAAGCCTTCCCGTAAGGCCGGTCCTCGTCTTTGACAGGCCCTGCTTCAGCCGCTCAAAGAAGCCGGGTTTTTTTTCGCTGTTGTCTTTTTTCCAGAACATTAAAGAAGACTAATTGCTCCTGTTGGCATTAAGATTGACCGACACCATCTTTGAAATGCCTGCCTTTTCCATCGTCACGCCGAACAGGCTGTCCACGATCTCCATTGATCTCCTGTTATGGGTGACCATGAGGACCTGTGAGTATTTCCTGATTTCAAGCAGGAGGTTGTTGAACCGGTCCACGTTGGCCTCGTCCAGCGGGGCGTCCACCTCATCGAGGAGACAGAAGGGACTCGGCTTAATAAGATAAATAGCAAACAGGAGAGACATCGCTACGAGGGCCTTTTCTCCTCCGGAAAGGAGGCCCATATGGCTCAGCTTTTTTCCGGGAGGACGGACTTCCACGAGAACTCCGCTTTCAAGGGGATTTTTTTCGTCGGTCAGCCGGAGCCCTGCCTCTCCTCCGTTAAACAGGATGGGGAAGACCTGCTTAATCTTAAGGTCAGCCTCGTTGAACGTCTCCATAAACCTGTCCAGGCATGTTTTGTTGATCTTCCTTATGGCCTCCATAATGGCCTCCATGGAAGCAAGCAGATCCTGCTTCTGTTTCTGGATGAATTCGTGCCTTTCCTTCAGCGCCTCGTGCTCCTGGATGGCTGTCAGGTTTACATCGCCTAACCTTTCTCTGAGGACCTTCTGGTGATCAAGCCTGTTCTTCGTATCTGTTGCCGAGAAATCAGGCTCAAGATAATCCCGGTACAGGTTAGCCAGGTCAATATTAAACCTCTCCTTTGCCTGTTCCTCAATATTATCCATCTTGATCCTGATCTCAGACTGCTCCATCCTGGCCATGCTTATTTTATCCTTTATGAGATCCAGCTCTTCTCTCAGGGACTCGCATTTTTTCTCCTGCTCCCGAATGCCCGCGTGGTAATTGTTGCGGCTGTATTGAGCGGAATTCAATGCCTCCTCCGCCTGCTGCATCTTGTCATAGAAGCCCTTAAGCTCCTCCTTGAGCGATTCCTCCTTATCAATGTACTCTTTCTGCTTTTCCTGAACCTCAACAATCTCCATCCCGGTTTTTTCTATCCTGTCTTTAGATTCCTCGGTATAGGAATCAATTCTTTCTATCTCCCTGATAATGCCTTTCTGCTCTTCCATCGCCAGGCTCGAATCCATCCGGAGTTTATTAAGCTCGTTCCTGATCTCATCGAATTCCTCCTCGCACTCTTTCAATTCCAGCCTTTTCTTAAGGAGGTATTCCTCCCTCTTTCTCTTGTCTTCTCCGCACAGCCTGAGTTCGGACTCTATCTTGCCCAGGTCATCCCTGTGCCTGGCCTGCTCCTTTTCCTTTTCATCGAGATCGCCGGCTATCC
This sequence comes from Desulfobacteraceae bacterium, assembly GCA_041310455.1. GTDB lineage: Bacteria > Desulfobacterota > DSM-4660 > Desulfatiglandales > HGW-15 > JAFGIC01. The sequence continues at coordinate 11,814 of JBFYXR010000142.1, forward strand.
TGTCCGCCGTCCTTTTCAACTGGTCCAGCTCATGGCTGAGACGGAAGATAATCTTGTCAATCTCATTGAGATTATCCTGGCATTGCTGTTTTTCATTCCTGAGGCCATTAAGGGATGCCTTCTCATCCTCGATCCTTAGTTCAATCTCCTCGATACGGGACTTCAGCGCTTCTACATCCCCTGCAAGTCTGCCGTCCTTTTCCTGAAGCTCTGAGATTTCCCTTTTTCTTGAGAGCAGGCTGTGGGAGCCGCTTGCCAGTTTTCCACCGGAGATTATTCCGTTTCTGTCGACAATATCGCCATCCGGCGTGACAAAGGATTGCCTGCCGCCGCAGCCTTTCCATGCGGAGATGGCCTGTTCCAGGTTCTCCGCGATGGCGGTGTTTCCAAGAAGCATGTGTACAACCTGTCTGTAGGGGTCTTTCACGGTGATTATGTCCCTTATGGGCGTAAACCCGTTTTGCGGGGAATCGGCCTCATTGACGGCTGTTACATCCAGTGGGACAAAGCTGCCTTTACCCTTGGCCCTGGACTTCAGATATTCCACAGCGTCCCTGCCGTCTTCCTGCCTTTCCACGATTATACACTGGAGCCTGTCGGCCAGGACAGCCTCAACCGCCTGCTCATACCTGCTTTCCACCTGAATGACATCTGCCACCAGGCCCAGTATCCTGCCCTGTTCCATGACCTGGAAGTCTTTGGCCTTCATGATAGTCCTGACCCCCATCTGATATCCCTCATAATTTTCGTTGAGGGAGACAAGGCTTGAAAGCCTTGTGCGGCAGATATTCAGGTCGGCATCTGCGGTCTTCAGGTTTGCCTCAAGGCCTTTTTTAATCTGTTCAAGCTCGCCGGACTTCTGGTCCCGTTCAATGATATCCTGTTCTATATCCCGGAGTTTTGCCGTAAGGGCGTCACGAACCTCATTTTTTCTGGAGGAGGTCTCAATCAGCTCTTCAACCTTACGACCCGCATCAGACTTTTCCCTTTCCAGCCTTGACCTGCTGTCCGTGATCTCACTGATCCTTTTATTCAGATATCCGGACTCCTGGTTCAGGCCTGCCTCCCTGGTGACCGCGGAATTCACCCTGGCGCTCACGTTTTCATATTCATCTTTTATCTCATTAAGGAGGGCCTTTCTTTTCTGCAGGCGCTCTTCCACCATGGGGATCTGACTTTCCAGGCTTCCGGAGTCCTGTCTGAGCTTTTCCGACTTTTCCTGCAGGCCGGCCCTTTCTTCCCCAAGTGCGAGGATCCGTCTCCGGATGTCTTCCTTTTCCTGATAAAGGCGCTTCTCAAGCTCGGCCTTCATCCTTTTCTCGCCTGCCACGGATTCCAGCGCGGACTCCTTCCGGTTGTAGTCGTCCTTAACGTTCAGATACCTGTTTCTTAAGGCCGCTATCTCCCTGTCCTTGTCATCCAGCTCAAGGTTCATTGTCTCGATGGCCGACTGGCCCCCGGACAGCCCGGTGGCCAGGGCAATCTCCTGCTGAACCAGGTCTTCCGTGGATTTGATCTTTTTGCCTGACTCATCCTTGAGCTCATTATAGGAATTGGCGTTCAGTATAAGCTCAAGCCTCTGGATTTCCTTGCCCACGGATTTGTAACGTGCGGCCTTGGCAGCCTGCCTCTTGAGGGACCTCATCTGGTTTCCCACCTCGACAAGTATATCCTCAACGCGCTGGAGATTTGCCTGGGTGAGTTCCATCTTTCTGCGGGCCTCAGCCTCTTTTTTCTTGTATTTGGTAATGCCGGCGGCCTCTTCAATCATTATCCTTGTTTCTTCAGGCCGCTGCTCCACGATTGAACCTATCCTGCCCTGGCCGATTATGGAGTAGGCCCTGTTTCCGAGACCTGTGTCCATGAACAGCTCCTGGACATCCTTAAGCCTGCACTGTACCCCGTTCAGGAGATATTCACTCTCTCCTGACCGATACAGCCTGCGTGTAATGGATATCTCACTCTCGTTCATGAATTCAGGCGGGAAAGAACCGTCGCCGTTTTCCAGGACTATTGACACCTCGGCCATGCCCAGGGGCTTATATTCACCGGCTCCGTTAAATATTACATCCTCCATCTGCCGGCCGCGCAGCTGCTTGGCGCTCTGTTCGCCCATCGCCCAGCGGATGGCATCTACGATATTGCTCTTGCCGCACCCGTTAGGACCGACAACGGCACTTATCCCGAGGGGAAAGGGGATCTCGGTCCTGTCCATAAAAGATTTAAATCCAACAACGGAGAGTTTTTTTATCCTCATATGCGCCTCCCGGTATAATCGGCCGGTTTTATTAGATTATCCTGTAAATTCAAACGGATCGATTTTTATCATTTTTCAGGTCTAATGTAAAGAGGAAAATACAATATAATGTATGCCTGTAAGTTAGATTATCAATATATAGTACAAAATATATTAATGAGAAACCTGTTGAAACATATCTTTCAAGCTGGGTAAAATTTGTTTAATATCTTTGCTTCAAACAGCAATTTCCGGTTAAGATCTTGCATTAGCCTGCACCCTTGTCATGGGAGGTCCATTTTTTTAAAATTAAAATGGATAACATGCAAAGAACCGGCAAAAGGTGGTGTTAAGCGGGCGGGTATATATTGAGATATGTGTCGGGACCTCTATCCCTAAAAGCTATTGAGGTCCCTTTCCGCCCGCTGCATAGGCTTTATGCCTGGTCCTCAGCAGGCCGCCCATTTTAATTTAAAAAAAATCGGGCCTCCCATGACCAAAATGCCTGATTTTTCTCTTTGCATGATCTTAACCGGGAATTGCTGGCTTCAAACAGCAGCAGATCAACCGCAGTGCCAGATGCATTATTTTTAGACTAGCTAAAATTTCAAGGCTATTGTATATGTAAATCATGTAAACATGGCGCCAGGGGTGTGCTCCTGCACGTGGAAATGATCCGGAGCCGCCTGCAACATTTCTTTTCCATAGGAGATAAAGTTGAAATTTCTTCCTTCACCTAGAAAATTATCCCGTCTTTTGCCAGGCCTGATCCTTTTTAGCTTCCTTTTAATGTGTTTTCCGTGTTTTGCACAGGATGGCGAGGAGACCTATGACATCTCCCTGGTCAAGACCGCTGATCCGGGTAGCGCTGATAAGATTCATGAGGTGGACGGCAAAAAGGTCCTTGCCGAGACATACACCGTAAAGGATGGAGATCATCTGTGGCAGATCTTGCGGGAAAAAAAGCTCCTGGAGAAAAAGAATCTGGTTGAACTTCTGTCGGTATTGAAAAAACTCAACAGCTCCCTTGATAATATTGATATGATCCATCCGGGCGAGCAGATCCTGATCCCCCTTGCCATATCTCCTTCAACCGGGGCGTCCCGGGCATCCGCTTCAATGCCTCCTGGGACTGTCCCACTTGAGGCAATCGGCAATATCGATCTGGAGGAGTATGTTGTCCGGCAGGGCGACAGCGTCGTCAAGATTGTTGAAGACCTTTATGATATCCCCCAGAAG
>JBFYXR010000143.1:0-2514 GCA_041310455.1 Desulfobacteraceae bacterium
GGTCCCATAAGAATCAGTATATCGCTGTCCTTTATAACAAACTGTGCTGTAGGGATCATGTTCAAACGCTCAGGAATAATCTCCTTTACTGCCATTACCTGGATGCCGTATCGGTTTATAAGGTCCAACTCCTTGAGCGACCTGCCTATGAATGACCTGGGCGGCGCCAATTCTATTATTCCGTAACCCTCCATGAAAGGGAGATAATCCATCATATTCGGATTGTTCAAGCGTTCGGCTACGGTAAACGCCAGGTCTTTCTCGGGGAAAAATATCTCATTTGCTCCTACCTTTTGTAATATACGTCCGTGTTCTTCAGTAATAGCCTTTGCAAGGATATTTTTGACACCTATGTCCTTCATATTAAGGGTGGCAAGGATAGAATCGCTCAGGACCGATCCGATACATATGACAACCGTATCAAAATCCCTCAAACCAAGGGATTCCATTGCCTTGCGGTCTGTGGCATCTGCGACAACAGCCTGGCTTACCTGGTCCTTTATCTCATTTATAAGATTCGGTATCTTATCTATTACCAGCACTTCATGTCCCTTTTTATAAAGGCTTGAGGCCAGATATTTCCCGAAATTTCCTACACCAATGACGACAAACTGTTTCATAATACCCTCATCCTATCATAATATTTTCTTCTGCGTAATAAAACCTTGGAGCGCTGGTACGGCTCACGGCCATGGCAACAACAAGAGGACCAAGCCTGCCGACAAACATTACGGCAGTGATAAAAAGCTTTCCCGCAGCTGTTAGCGTCACTGTTATTCCTGTTGAAAGTCCTACGGTGCCGAAGGCGCTCACTACCTCAAATAATATCTCGATAAACTTTCCCCGTGTAACAGCAGTGGAATCAGTCCCTGTTTCTGCGACAAGCATCATCAAGGTAGCAATAATTATTACAAGGAGGCTAACCATGGTAACGCTGGCGGCACGGCCAACTGTCTCCTGTGAAATTGAACGGTTAAAAATGCGGGGTTTTTCGAATCCCTTAAGCCGTGAAAGGCCGAGGGAATAAAGGCAGGCTGCGGTGCTCGTTTTTATTCCTCCTCCGCATGAGCCAGGGCATGCTCCTATGAACATAAGAAGGATCATGCAAAAAAGGGCCTCATTGGCCATATCACCTATAGGCAGGGTATTGAAGCCGGCAGTCCTGACAGTCACTGCCTGGAAAAATCCTGCAAGCAGTTTTTTCGGCAGCGGAAGATGTGAAAGCGTATTATTCCATTCCATGGCTGTAATTAATATGGTCCCGGAAACAAGCAAAATGACTGTAACAGAGATGGCGATCTTTGAATGAAGGCTTAAACGGGAAAGGCCACGCCTGTTCAGGGGCCGCTTTCTCCTCAGTTCGCTCAGCACAAGGAAACCGATGCCTCCCAGTATAATCAATATGCAGATTATAATATTAAAACCCCAGACGCCCTGGTATTTGATAAAGCTATCAGAGAAAAGGGCAAATCCTGCGTTGCAAAAAGCGCAGATGGAATGAAAGATAGAGAAATAAATCGCCTCGGCAAAAGATCCCCGAGGGAAAAAATAGAAAAATAACAGGGAAGCACCGATCCCCTCTATTACAAAGGTAAAAATTATCACATCCTTCAGGATTGATCGGAAATCAATCATTCCTTCAAGGTTGAATGTGTCCTGTACCACTGTCCTGCTTGTCATGCCCGGTCTTATCCCTGCCATGATCATCAGCATCGTTGACAGCGTCATTATTCCCAGCCCGCCCACCTGAACAAGCACCAGGATGACGATCTGGCCAAACAGGGAAAACGCAGCTCCTGTATCAACCACATTCAGTCCTGTAACGCTTGCCGCGGAGGTGGCAGTAAAAAGGGCATTTACAAAACCTATAGACTCCCCCTTTACAGATACCGGAAGCATAAGCAGGAATGTCCCAACCATTATGAACAGGGCATACCCTGCGACAGACACCCTGGAAGGATTGTGTAAAAAAAGATATTTTAATCTCATATTTAACCGTTTAAGGCAGGCCTGCCTGTCAATAATAGCGTTATCTTTTCTACTGCGTGGTGGTGACACTTTCTTTAATCTTTTCCTTGATAATATATCTAATGGTCACATTGACTTGGTTATCTGTCAATTTAAGGGACGGATTATTCAGCACAATGCCGACTGTGGCTTCCCCCGATCTATTTATACCGTCAAGCGAAACCTTTTCAGTATAGAGAGTTGATAAGTCCTTCAGTATGGTGCTCCGCCCATTGACATTTACTTCAGAGGGGTCCACTATAACATCGGAAAGGGTCATGTTATCAGGAAGCTTTCCCTTCCAGTCAACCTGCACCGGAACCTTCATTTCAATCGATTTGTCTAGTATCACCTTGACATAGGAAGGTTTAATGTTCTTCAGCATGACACCTGGCGGAAGAGAGATATTTTCTTCTGATAACAGGCAGTTATTTTCTCCTATGATACCGTCGTTGAGATCGATGGTAGCCTTGACGTTTTCAGATTTTACCGATTTAAGGAGTGCGC
>JBFYXR010000144.1:0-4483 GCA_041310455.1 Desulfobacteraceae bacterium
CTTCTGGAAAGTTTCATCTTCGATTAAAGTGGCCGCGATAGCGGCAAGCGGCTAGGCTGATCTCATAAAGCCGATCAATCTTTTCAATTTTATCAATTAAAAACAACAGTGTCCGGTTAGGATTTTGCATTAGCATGCATCCTCGTCATGGGCCTCCCATGACACCTGTGCCGGTTACTACTCCTTTCAAAATCCTAACCGGACATTGCTGAATTCAAATCACATTTCGTCAGGCATTTCTGAAAAAGCAGGGAAATGAAGCCCTCCGCCGCAAGCGGCAGGCGGTGGGCGTTCAACCGCAGCAGCCCGTCAGATCACTTTCAGTTACAGCACGTTCATGCCACAATATCAACACGATTGCAAAATCATAAAAATATATAAATAATAATTGACAATGTCTAACTGGATAAAATATATAAAAATTATGAAGCATATGTGATTAAAACATGTTGAAGCTGGTATTCTGAAAAAATAAATTGTCTTATAAATTCTGCTGAGTTCATCGCCGGAGGGTCCGGCGAAATTATAAAAACAACAAAACCACAAGGAGGGAAGCAATGAAGAAACGGAAGTTCTTGTATCTTTTGGCATTCACAATCGGGTTCATTTTTACCATTGGGGAGGCGTCAGCACTTTTCGCCCAGGAGACTGCAGATGAGGAATTCACGCTGGAGGAGATCACGGTAACGGCCCAGAAACGGGCAGAGAACCAGCAGAAGGTCGCCATCGCCATGGAAACCATATCCGGCGATACAATCAAGGAACTGGGAAAGACCGACATAGATCAGATCCTTTCATCGGTTTCGAGCATAATAATCAACAAGGCCCAGGGTGGTATGAGGGTTACACTTCGAGGAATCAGCAATGACAATGGCGTTTTCTTTGGAAGGCAGGTTTCGACACCCACCGTTGCAGTGAATATGGACGGGGCCTACACCAACAGAAGCGCAGCAGGAAGCAATCTCTATGATGTCGAGCGCGTTGAGGTGCTGTATGGCCCGCAAAGCACACTTTACTCCACCCCGTCACCCGGAGGTATTGTAAACGTCGTATCTGCCTCCCCGAAGCTGGATCGATTCAGCACCTCAGCCTTATTCGAGGCAGGCAATTTTAGTCTGATGCACGGTGAGGCTTCGTTAAATGTTCCTTTGGCAAGCAAGGTTGCCTTTCGCGTGGCGGCCAACGTCACCAAACGAGACGGCTATCTTACCAACGGCGCTGACGATGAGGATACCAAATCGGCCCGTTTTAAGGCGTTATTTCAGGCTACGGATAAATTATCAATTACCCTGATAGCTGAATATTCCAAACAGGGGGGGCAAGGAATGGGGCAAAACGGGGTTGTGCTTTTCGAGGACCAGAGCGATAAGGACAACCCATGGACCGCGGCGGCGGGAAGGGGTGAAACTGAAGCAGGGCCACAGCCTGTAAATGACGGCCTCAATAAAAAGTTTTCAGGGCAGATAGACTGGGACATGGGTTTCGGGTCATTAGCTATAGTGCCGTCCTACACGCCGCGCGACATCAGCAGCACTTCGACAGGCACGTCAATGTTTGGAGACGCAACCTATACTTATAATGAAGGGGGTGGTTATGAAAAAAGCATAGAGGCCCGCATGACGTCCTCAGACGATTTCAAATTATTCAAATGGATCTTCGGGGCGGCCTGGTATCATTCCTATGATGAAATGAGAAATGACACATTCCTTACCGCGACCAATGCCCTTGACAGTTACAGGTTCGGATATCAGGACCAGGAGTCCAAGGCGGTTTTCGGCAATATTACCTTCCCTGTTACAGACAGGTTCCGCGCTACAGGAGGTCTCCGCTATACGTCGGAGTCAACCTATTCATTTAATGAGGAACCGGGGAGGGGCCAGGAGATAGTAGATATGACGTACGACAATCCTGATTACAAGCTTGGAGTGGAGTATGACCTGGGTGAAAACTCCATGCTCTTTTCCGATTTCTCAACCAGTTACAGGACCCAGGGTATGGGAACCACAGCTACCGGAAAACCTTTCCCTGCTGAGAGATTAAAGGCGTTGAGTTTAGGTTCCAAGAACAGGTTCTTCAACAACAGGATGCAGGTAAACGCGTCCGCATATTATTATCAATATAACAACTACATGGCAGTGACAATGATAGGCACGGTCAGTGACAATTATGCGGGCGCCTATGATCCAACGCACACCTATGCCGGTGTTGATCCGAGCAGTCTGACGCCTATTCCAATGAATGATGTCTCTGACCTCGGCAACAACCAGCTTGACTATAGAGACAATAACGGCAATGGCAGGTTTGATCAGGGTGTTGATACCCTTATTGATGGTTTGCGGCAACCCACAGGAGGGGGACCAGGATCTGATGGGACTGCAGGAACCGCCAATGGCAAGGTGACAGGGGATGCCAAGGTGTACGGTCTGGATATCTCGACAACAACGCTTGTAACGGAAAGTCTCAAGATGGATTTTTCAGTATCCTACCTCAAAAAATATTTTACACATCTTGTATTCCCTTTTGACGCAGTAGACAGCGCAGTGTGGAATATGGGTGATGTTGATTACAGCGGAAAGGATATGACGTTCGCCCCTCACTTTACAGTCAACCTTGGACTGACCTATAATATCCTTCTGGGAAGCAGCGGAACCCTCAGCCCGAGTTTTGAGACCCGGTATCAAAGCTCCTATAAGATGTATTTTCTTGATTCCATACTGGGGACCAGCAGGGGCAGGGAACCGACGGATCCAATTGTTTTCTGGACGACGGATGTGTCCAAATCCGCTAAGCAGGAGCCGTACCGTGTAAGTAATTTTTCATTGGTTTACGCCAGTCCTTCAGGGAATTTGACCCTTACAGGGTATGTTAAAAATATTGAGAACTATGCTGTAAAACGAAGTATTTTTAAAAACAGCCCGGACAATGTAGGTGAACTGACGATAGGACCGCCAAGGACCTACGGCGCTATATTGTCGATTAAGTTCTAATCCATTATTTGTAATGTACCGGATTCTGCCGGCTGCGCTTCGATGCCGCCGGCAGAATCCGGTTCCATTAGCCTGCACTTTTCTTCTCCAGGCCCTCCTGTGTTGTTCCGAAGGCGGTTTCTTTTATGATGCCTGCACAGAAAAAACATATTTGAAACATAAAGCCTCCACGCAGTTGGAATAATTTCATATGCAAAATGGAATTTCTATTTGGTTTTAAATAGAGTTTTTCCTGCATCTTAAAAACAGAATAAAAACAATCTTAATGCATAGCCATGTTGGGAAAATGTATCATATGCAATTATCATGTTAATTTAATGCGGAGTTTTACCGCCGGAACGGCCGGCGAAATCATAACAGTAAACTAACCTAGGAGGAGAATATGAAGAAACGGCATTATATGTATCTCTTGACATTAACAGTTGCATTCATCTTTGCCCTCGGTGATGTGTCGGCTATATTCGCCCAGGAGTCGTCAGATGATGAGTTCACGTTGGAGGAGATCACGGTAACGGCCCAGAAGCGCGCTGAGAATCAGCAGAAAGTTGCTATTGCCATGGAGACCATTTCCGGCGATACGATCAAGGAACTTGGAAAGACTGATATAGACCAGATTCTTTCTACGGTTTCGAGCGCAATAATCAACAAGGCAGCGGATGGTATGAGGGTTACACTCCGCGGCATGAGCAATGACAATGGCGTTTTCTTTGGAAGGCAGGTATCAACACCGACCGTCGCAGTGAACATGGACGGGGCCTATACCAACAGAAACTCCGCGGGAGACAATCTCTATGATGTTGAGCGCGTTGAGGTCCTTTACGGACCCCAAAGCACAATGTATTCCTCCGCCAGCCCCGGCGGTGTTGTAAACGTCATAACAGCCAACCCGAAGCTCGATCAATTTGACGGATCAGTGACACTCGAAGCGGGCAGCTACAGCCTGAAGCATGGCGAGGTTTCATTAAATGTCCCTGTAGTGAGCAAGTTTGCCTTTCGCGTAGCCGCAAATTATACAAAACGCGACGGTTATCTTACCAACGGCGCTGAGGACGAGGATTCCAAGGCAGCGCGCGTAAAGGCATTATTTCAGGCTACGGACAAACTCTCCTTTACCCTAATTGCAGAAATTTCCAAGCAAGGGGGCCAAGGCTTCGGAACCAATGGGGTTAAACTTTTTGATTTTCAGGACGGACACTGGTACAACAGTGACGGCACGCTGGACGGGAAGGTTACAAATCCATGGACAGCGGCAACAGGGCAGGGTGAAACTGTTGCAATGCCCCAACCGAGCAATGATGGCCTAAATAAAAAGTATTCAGGCCGAATGGATTGGGACATGGGTTTCGGGACTTTAGCCATAGTTCCGTCCTATACTCCGCGCGATAATGACAGCACCTCCACAGGGACAATAACACAGGGTATGGGCCCGGATGCGGTAAGCTATGCAACCTATACCACATCTACCGGTACGGGTTTTGAGAAAAGCATTGAAGCTC
>JBFYXR010000145.1:0-3090 GCA_041310455.1 Desulfobacteraceae bacterium
ATGAACAACAAAGAGCCACTGCAATCTTTTCTCACAGTAAGTTATATTTGTTCCGTTATACTAAAACCTGATATCACCCCCTTCTATTAGAAAAAATACTGGTAAAACCTTATGCCTTGAACTCTGCACCAAAATCCCGATGCATTATCCTTTTTCTATATTGTAGGGCCAAAGTGTTTTATTAATCGGGACACGCGGGTACTCGGTGATATACAATATACCGACACTATTTTGCTCATCCTCTCTGCGAGCCAGTTCCCTGAACCTTGCCGGATGCTGCATCATCATCATGCCGCCGGGCATGCCTCCTTCTCCTGCTCCACCCGGCGCCCCACCCGGTCCTCCTCCAGGCATGCCCATCGATTTTAGCCACCAGCCCTTTTTCATCTGGATAGCGGCCATGTTTGGCGCTTCAATGGCATTTTCGGGACAAACGCCCCAGCAAAGCCCTTCGGCCTCGCAACGGTTGTGGATAACCGGCGGGGTTTTTGTAAGGTCAATGGCGTCCTGCGGGCACTCGTCCGCGCATATGGTGCATTTGGGATATGTGCACTTCTTTGTATTTATCTCTATTTTTATCTTTTCGCCTTCATATGCTATCGCATCATAATTGCAAACCCTCTGGCACATTCCACCGCAATGCTGACATGCCTCCTTAAGAATCAGGGGGGATACCGTTGGTACGGGACCTGTTGAATCATCCATGACGAATAGTTTATCCTGGGGGATTACTGAATCTGGGGAGATGATTGAACCGGCTGCTGCCATCACGGAAAAATCGATGGCGTTCACCGGGCAGTTTTCAACACATTGATTGCACCTGGGGTAAACGCATTTTTTTAAATCGAATACAGGGATGGAATTCGGCGGGGGCGATGCAAAGGTTATATTGCCATCACTTACGCGTGGCGACCACATGTTGTCGTTCTCTCCCTTGTCCGGTTTGGGTATTTCAGGGATAAGGTCTTTTTCACCTGCATAAATTCTTGTGGAATACTCTACCATTTTCTTGCCAAAGGCCTCAGCCTCGGCAAGATCGACCTCGTCAGGATGGCCCCATTCACCATCGGGATAAGAGCTGTGCGGCGTCATAAAATCCGACCCGTACCAGTCGCTCCAGCCGATGATGGTCATCCCCTTTTTCAGGGGATTCCGTGACATAGACCAGTATTGGGCTATAGGCGACCCACCGTGGGTACCAAAAAGGACACAATGCCTGCCGTCCATCCGAGGCATGTCGTGTGTAAAAACCTTTGTGTTGGCTACCTCGCGCATATACCAGTTGGGGGAGCCCAGGAACATCAGATCATATTTCACCATGTCCGCGGGCTTCACCTGTTTTACCGTGGCAACATCACAGGGAATTACCGATTTGACGCCCTTGTAGATGGCGTTGGCGATTTGAGCTGTATTGCCTGTACTCGAATAAAAGACGATAATAGCTTTAATGGGTTTTTTTCCGCCGGTTGCCGGCTTCTCCGACGCCTTTGCTGCATGTGTCTGAAACAGCAGGTCAAAGGCCCTCGCAAACCTTCCAAAGGCAAGCATCAGGGTGGAACTCAGTAAGGTAACTAAAAATTGCCTTCTTCCTAAAAGCAAACGTATTAAACTCATGGCTTCCTCCTTGGGCCAGGTATTGACCCATATTTTTTCTGATATCTAAACAGATAATCTTATAAATTTATTAAGAGTGATCCTTGATCTTATCGGGTATACGCATCATTTCTGTTATGCCATTTTCAAATTCTGGGGCGTACTTCCAAATAGGAACTTGGCCAATTTTTCAGGGCAGGCACTCCTCCTGTTGACTTGTTCTCAACAAGACTCGCCAAATCGAATAAATCAACCGTTGAAACAAATATCAACAGTCTATGTTGCTTTTTAACCTCTGTCCCCATATTGAAGATTATATCGAATGGAAGTTGGCCTGGATAAGTCCAGAATATGTTTTGGGAGTATTTATCGGTTAACTCCAAGTTGTAGGTAGTGGATGCCTTACTGATACATCCCTGCCGGTTCAGCCAGTCCTGAAAAACGAGTATGCTTGACCTGATGCTTTGATAGTCTATACTCTTTCCGGCCGATTTTTTGGATTTACTAATCTTGTCTAATACCTCTTGTATAACGATTTTAATCCGGGGCAGATCATTTTCCGTAATCGGCCCAGCGGGCAATGAGTATGTTTCCAATCCTTGACTCAAGGAAGCCCCCATTTGTGATTGTCCGATTTGTGGCTGTCCCATTTGTGGTTGTCCCGGTTGAGATTGTCCCGGTTGAGATTGTCCCGGTTGAGGTTGTGCCATCAAAGAATTGCCCTGTGCAAAGAGTTTCAAAAGGGTCAAAGGCAGAAAAGAACTAATGATTATAAAAAATGTATTTTTCATATCTACACCTCCTGTTAGATAAAACCTGGTAAGGTCATAAGACTTTCATCTATTTCAGCCACTGTACCTGTCCGAGGTCAGGAACTGGTTTTTGAAGTTCCTTGACTCACCTGTGCTCGTCACCCTGATCGCGGCCTGGTCCGATACGGGGCACTTGTTCTGACATATGCCGCACCCTATGCACAGCTCGGCACTCACATAGGGCTGCTTAACCGTCAGTTTTGTCCCCTTTGCCGTCGTAACCGTTGCATCTTCAAGCCTGATAGCCTTCTCAGGCAATGGGCACTGCTCGTAGCATACCTGGCAGGGCCTCGCATAGGCCCAGGGCAGACACCTGTTCCTGTCTACAAATGCAAGCCCTATCTTTATCTTCTGCTTCTCTTCAAGCGTCATCTTTGTAATAGCGTCAGTCGGGCACACCTGCGTGCACATGTTGCACTTGTACTCGCAGTACGCCAGCTCCTGCTTCAATACCGGCGTCCACATCCCTTCTAACCCCGCCTCAAGCATCACAGGCTGCACCACATTCGTAGGGCATACCTTCATGCACTCCCCGCACCTTATGCATTTGTCCAGAAATTCTTCCTCTGCCAAGGATCCCGGCGGCCTTATTAATCCCTGATTATACGTCCTTCCCATGTCCAGCGGGTTACCCTTCATCAGCACCCCGCCTGCAAGCCCGACTACCGCCGCTCCAAGCACATTA
>JBFYXR010000146.1:0-5643 GCA_041310455.1 Desulfobacteraceae bacterium
TTACCATCTCTTTAAGGCTCTGGTTTGGATTTTTTGTATTGGGATTACCGTAGGTAATCTTGATCAGCTGCATGCCTTCCCATACACCCTGGGGTTGTGAAAATGTGGCGGTCTTGGCATATGCGCCGTCTTCCTTGACCCATATGTCTGCAAGTTCCTCAAGGTTGTGATTCACCCCGTGATAATAGTTGTGTGAACTCATCAGGTTCTGACATGAAACCCATGCCTTTGCATACTCTCCGTCCGAGATCACAGGCCTTTCTTTTGTCCCGGCGCTAAAACTACTGTAAGCGATAAAACCTATTAAAAGACAAGCAAAAACGATTGTTAAGTATTTGACTTTTGTTCTCATGATTTGCCTCCTGTTATAGGGTTAGACACGGATGTATTCAGCGGCATTTTTTGCCGCGATCAGCCCTGTTGTATATGCAAAGCTCGTGGTATTGCCGGAAAGGTACTCGGGATATGTATCTCCATACATGGTGTTTGCATCGGAACCTCCTGCGTAGAGGCCGGGGATGGGCTTGAGGGAGTTGTTCAGCACCTCTGTCTTGTAGTTGATCTTAATGCCGCCAAGGCCGCCGAAGCTGTCGCAGCAGAATTGTGCAGCATAGTATTTAGGCCCATGGAGCGGCAGGAGATTCGACGCATCCTTGTAGAAAATGGGGTCGTTGCCTGCCCTGCAGAAGGAATTGTACTCTGCAATCGTTGCCTTGAGTGTTTCAGGATCGATTTTTGTCTGCCTGCACAGGTCCGCTAGAGAGCCCGCTGCGAACAGATATGGGTAGTTCAGTTTTTTGGCCTCAGCCACGATCTTGTCTATATCTAAAATCGGCGCCGCAAATCCCGGGGGAAGCGCTTCCAGATCCGTCTTTTGAAACCTGTAAATATCGGCAATCGTGCTGTCGAACATCAGGAATGCACAGCCCTCGGGCTGGCGGTGTATGGCGTTGGCCATGAAATGCCGGTCTGCGCATGCCTCGTTCATTATCCGCTCGCCCTGGAGGTTGACCATGAGATTAGGCCTGGCAAGGATTGCCCAATCCATCCTCGTCCCTTCCGGGCCTCCATATATGGGCATCCCCTTATAGACATCCATCATCATTTCGGATCTGGCGGCGCCGGCCTCCCAGGCCATTCTGATGCCGTCGCCTGACATGTTGGGCATCTCGTAGGTGAAGAACAGGTCTTTTTTGTATGTATAGGAGGTGTATTTCTTAATCATCTCGGGGCTGCCCATGAAACCTCCGGTAGCAATGACAACTGCTTTTGCCTTTACCTCCATCTCACTGCCGCTTTTGTCAGCGGCAATCAGGCCCGTCACGGCATCTCCTGTCTTCACAAGCCTTTTAACCGGAGTTTCCAGAAACAGTTGGGCGTTCTTATTGGCCTTGACCCTGTCGGTGAGAAGCGTACATATGTAGAATTCTTCCTTGTAATCGGGATGTGCGGCAAAGGCGTGGAGGTATCTTGTGCGCACACCCACAGAGCTGTCGGTTATGGGCCCGAATAAGACACCCTCATCCTCCAGCCACTTTACCGTAAAGGCGGTGGTGTTTATGTATTCGGAGGCAAGACGGGCGTCTATCTTCCAGTGGTTGAAGTCTGCAAGATAATTGAATGCGTCCTTTGTGGTGCAGTTCTTGATCCCGTATTTTGCCTGGATGTGTGTGCCGGCCCCGAAAGGCCCCATGCCGCCGTTTCGGGCGCCGCCCGTTTTATCCGACTTTTCAAAAACGATTACCTTCAACCCCAGCTCCGCTGCGCGCAATGCGGCGGACAATCCCCCAGGTCCGGCCCCGATAACCGCCAGATCGGTTTCAAGTTTATTTACCTGAGGATTTGCCGACCCGCCCTGAGCCCGAACCCTTTGTGAAGAAAGCCCAAGACCCAGAACCGCGGAACCCTGCCCTACTAGTTTTATGAACGATCTTCTTGTAAATTTATACATATTAGACACCTCCTGAGTCGATAAGTTTAATGAGACCGTTTTTTAATCCAAGTCTAATTTTGAAAGGCAAACCGGATAATTAAGTTTGAAGCTGAATCTGCTATGCCTGTGCAGGCGGACAGATTTAATAAGAATATGAGAATCAGATAGTTGTGGAAAGTATATAATGAATTTACAATTATACTATGATGCCTTGCGAATCTTTTGTGGCATTTTACGAACGTAAGACATGCCTGCACCATATATCTTATGATATTTCTTTAAAGGGGGTCTTTAATGCAATCAGGAAAAATAATATAGATATGGGCGAATGGTTGAATAAGCAGGTTTCTACCTTTTATCATATATTTTATTGCCCAATGATCAGTTTTTACCTATAATTGTCTAATGTTTTTTCAAATATTCTGCTGAGTTCATTACAGAAGGGCTAGCGAATATGCGATAACCCTGAAATTTAACGAACTTAAGGCAAAAAAGCAGGAGACCTTAATGGATGCTGAAGTCATAATCGTATTGTCCATTCTTCTTGTTACCGCTGTACTGCTTATCGTTGACATACTTAGGGCAGACATCGTTGCCATTCTGTGCATGCTCTCACTTGGATGGACCGGAATTCTGGAACCCCTTGAGGCGCTTTCCGGCTTTTCCTCAAACGCTGTCATCTCTATAATAGCGGTAATGATTATGGGCAGGGGGATCGCTCGAACCGGCATGATGGATCGTTTTTCGCTACTGGTTCTGAAAATCGCCGGTAATAACCCATCCAGTATTGTAGGCCTGGTATCATCAACAGTCGGGCTGATAGGAGGCTTTATCCATAATATTGGAGCCGCAGTGCTTTTTCTGCCCTCTGTGCTGGATATTTCAAATCGAGAAAATATACCCGCATCCCGCCTTATCATGCCAATCGGTTTTGCAGTCATTGTGAGCGGAACTATTACCATGGTCGGGTCAAGCCCGCTTATCCTTGTTAATGACTTTTTAACAAGGTTTTCTCTTGCTCCATACGGGCTCTTTATGGTTACGCCTGCAGGTCTGGCCCTTTTATTGTCAGGAACAGTTTTCTTCTTTATATTCGGCAGATTTATCCTGCCCCGATATGAAAAAACAGATGGAATAAGATCAATCCAGCAAAGGCTGATCCGTGACTGGCAATTATCTGATTATATACAGCTGTACCTGGTTCCAGAGGCCTGTCCGATTATAGGCAAGACAGTTGAGGGGACGGGTATATGGAGCAGATATCACATAAACATACTGGCTGTTACCCGAGACACTGCCCTGGAATATGCACCATGGCGTGAATCAGTATTTGAACCCTTGCAGGTTATTGCTCTGATGGGAGAGGAGAAAGATGTGCGTCAGTTTGCCGCTGAGTACGGGCTTGAACAGAAAGAAAAGCCCGGCAGGACGGAAACGCTTGATAGTCTGAAGAACGCCGGATTTGCGGAAGTCATTGTGCCTCCCAGATCTGCCATCGCCGATGTAAGCCTGAGGAAATTCGGTCTGCGCCGGCGTTACGGCGTTGAACCTGTCATGTTATATCACGGAGGAGAAAAGACAGGAGGAGATTTTTCAGATCATAAAATCACACCGGGGGACATTTTGATAGTACACGGGTCCTGGGATAAAATTCTTGAAATGAAAAAAGGCAACGACTTTTTAGTCGTCACACCCATAGAAGCATCCGAAAAAAATCCGTCCAAAGCATGGATCGCACTGACGTGTTTTGTCTTTGCCATAGCTTTAAATATAGCCGGATTTCCGATCTCGATCGCATTCTTATCCGGTGCTATGTTGATGGTCTTAACCCGGGTGCTGGATATTAATGAAGCCTACAGCTCTGTTGACTGGAAGGTTGTATTTTTCCTGGCCGGGCTTATCCCCCTTGGGTTTGCAATGCAGAAAACCGGCGCAGCAGCACTTCTTGCCGACAAGCTTATGTCACTGGTGCAGGGGGGCCACCCTGTCCTCCTGCTGCTGATGATTTCAGTGATGGCTGCCATATTTTCTATTTTTATCTCTAATGTTGGCGCAACGGTAGTCATGGCGCCTCTGGTAATCAACATGGCAAACATCAGCGGGGTTGATCCCCGTCCGCTTGTGCTCCTGGTGGCTGTCTCAGCGGCCAATTCTTTTATATTGCCCACGCACCAGGTTAACGCCCTGTTAAAGACCTCCGGAGGATACCGGAATTCAGACTACCTTAAAGCAGGTGGAGGAATGACGGTCATTTTCCTGGCTGTGGCAGTTGCGGTATTCTATTTTTTCTATATTTGACTTTATGCTTAACTAAACAGAGCTTCAGATCTGAATCCGGAATTAATTAATTGACCGCTACGATCGCGCGGGATATCAAAAATCATAATACAGGTCAAAAGGAGGAACCCATGCTGCTGAAACACTATTTTCTGGAGAAAATTGCCCATAGTTCATACATCCTGGCAGGAAAACAGAGCTGTGCCGTGATAGATCCCAGGCGTGATGTGGACATATATATAAATGAGGCGCGGGATCTTGGAGTTAATATCACCCATATTCTGGAGACCCACCTTCATGCGGATTTCATATCAGGGCACATGGACCTGGCTGCCAGGACAGGGGCCAAAATCTATGCACCCGGATCAGGCAGATGCAAATTTGAACATGTGCCTGTTGCGGAAGGCGACATCATAGAATTAGAGGACATGCGTCTGGATGTCCAGGAAACGCCCGGTCATACGCCGGAGCATATAGTATACGTGGTAACTGACAAATCGCGGGGCAGTTCGCCTGTCGGCGTTTTTGCAGGAGATGTCCTTTTTGTGGGGGACGTGGGCAGGCCGGACCTGTTTCCGAATATGGCTGAGGAACTTGCAGACAGGCTTTTCCACAGCCTGCATGATAAACTGCTTAAGCTGCCTGACTGTTGTGAAGTATACCCTGCGCATGGCGCCGGCTCACTGTGCGGGCGGTCGATGGGCGCTAAATGGACCACCACAATCGGATATGAACGCCGCTATAATGCCAGCCTGCAGATTAAGGACAAGCACGAATTTATCCGCTCACTGACCACAGATATGCCTCCGGCCCCTGACCATTTCAGCAGATGCAGTGATATCAACCGAAACGGTCCGGTCCTAATATCGAAACTGCCTGTTCTTGAGGAGTTAAGGCCGGCTGATTTTCTAACGCGAATGAGGCAGGATGGCAGCGAGGTGCTGGATGTGCGCACCTATGCAGCTTTTGCCGGATTGAATATTCCCCGATCCTGGCATCTGGACCTTAAGGGCAATTTCCCTACCTTCGCAGGATGGGTCATGCCGACCGACCGGGATATTCTGCTGGTAGCCGACAGCTATCAGGAAGCTGTCGCCGCGGGCACGTGGGCGCGCCGCGTCGGGGTGGATCGTGTTGCAGCCTACCTTAACGGAGGAATGGCATACTGGGCCGTTGAGGGGAATAAGATCGACCATGTCCACCTTATTTCAGCTGATAGCCTTTATGAGCGCATCACCGGCGGCACTCCTGTTGTGCTTGTTGATGTGCGTACGCCGGGTGAATTTGCCGACAGCCACATTGAGGGCGCTGTAAATATTCCGGCCCCGGCTTTGCGAACGCGCCATAAGGATTTAAACCCGGATAAACCGACTTACCTGATATGCAGCACAGGAAACCGTTCCAGCTTGGCGGCCAGCATTCTGAAGCAGAAC
>JBFYXR010000149.1:0-10876 GCA_041310455.1 Desulfobacteraceae bacterium
GATCAACCTGGGAAGGCGCTTTATTCCTGCAGATCCAGTATACGGCAGTTCCAAACATCATGGCCAGCAGAAAACCGACCAAAGGTGAAATGAAAATAAAAACAACAGTTTTAAGAATGCCAGTCCATACAAGTGAGCCCGCCCCGGCCTTTACGAGCGCTGCGCCTATCAACCCCCCCATAAGTGCATGGGAGGAGCTTGTTGGAAGCCCTACATACCAGGTCATAAGGTCCCATGTACAGGCTCCAATAAGGGTTGAAAAGATTATAAAGGAATCTATAACTGATTTATCGACAATCCCCTTGCCGATTGTGTTGGCTACGTGCAAACCGAAAAACAGAAATGCTATGAAATTGAAAAATGCCGCCCATATGACCGCCTGTCTGGGAGTAAGCACCCGCGTTGAAACAACCGTGGCGATAGAGTTCGCGGAATCATGAAAGCCGTTGAGAAAATCAAATGCCAGCGCAAGAAATATAAGAAATATCAACCAAAGATCCATTTTTCGCCTCACAGGAAATTCTGATGTAAATATTACGATAAATATGTTAGGAATATGTTAGGAATGAATTAAATTTCCATTAGTGTCTTTTAATCAGTTGGCATGCTTTTTAAGATGAGAACAGAAGATGATTTACATTAATAATAGAATATCTATCAATGAAAACGAGATTCATGAGGAGTTCATCCGCTCTTCAGGCCCGGGGGGCCAGAACGTCAACAAGGTAGCTACGGCCGTGCAGCTCAGATTTGATGCACTCAACTCCCGCTCGTTACCCGATGCTGTGAGGGCAAGGCTTATCCTTCTTGCCGGAAGGAAGATTACAAAGGATGGAATACTGGTTATCAAGGCGGCCAGACACCGCACGCAGGAACAGAACCGGAAAGATGCTATAGAGAGACTTGCGGATCTTGTTAAAAAGGCGGCTGCGCCGCCCCCTAAACCGAGGAGAGAGACAAGACCTTCAAGGGCATCAAGGGAACGCAGGATAGAAGCAAAACGCAGGCAAAGCGAAACAAAAACAATGCGCCGGTCAATAAATAAATCCTGTGAATAGATCTCGGAACCTGTTAATGAGCGCAGCAGTTGCTAACACCGGCCCTCGACCTTCTTCTTTTTCCCCCTCGCCATTGATGCAAATATCCCTATAAGACATAATGCAGTGAATAAAATGAAGGCGACAACAATACTTTTCATCAGTGATGGATATTGATCCTGAGTGATCTGAACCCTGCCGATGAGGATGCTGAATATCACCGTGGAGATCCCCATGCTGACCATCATGCCCAGGCTTCTCATGGTGCCGATTACACCTGACGCTATGCCGAGATAACGCTTTTCAACCGAGCTCATGATGGCATTGGTATTTGGTGAAGAAAATAAGGCAAAACCGAAACCCAGGATTATCAGGCAGGCTATTATGTATCCCAGGGATGTGTCCTGTTCCAGAAATGTAAATAAAAAAAGACCTATCGTTGTAATAATCATACCCAGTGTTGCTACAATCCTCGGCTCGATGCGGTCGGAAAGCCTCCCTGCAAGAGGGGAGAAAGCGGCCATGATGAGGGGCTGCGACACAAGCACAATACCAGCTACCTGGGAGCTGAAACCCTTTATATCCTGAAGATAGAGGCTCAGCAGGAAAGACAGCGCATAGGTAGCCGCGTAATTGATCAGTGCCGCCAGGCAGGAAAAGGCAAATACCCTGTTGGTCCTGAAAAGCGTGACATCAAAGACCGGTTGAACTGTCTTCAACTCCCATTTTATAAATGCAAAGATAGACGCGAGGCCCACGAGTATCAGCCACCAGCCCTTGACCTCCGTAATAGAGGACATGCCAAGTATCAGGGCTACTATGGCGATCGCATAGATAAATGAACCGGCAAGGTCGAATTTTTCCCCCCTTGCATCCGCCCATTCGCTCTTCAACCATCTAAAAATCAGGAATAGAATTACAGCGCAAAAAGGCACTACGGACAGGAACACGCTTCGCCAGCCGAGATAATGGGTCAGGATGCCGCCCAGAAAGGGTCCGGCTGAGAGGCCTATATAGACGGCCGCGACATTGATGCCCAGCACCTTCCCCCTTTCATTGAGCGGAAAAACGGAGACAAGGATAGCAGTGCCCGGTGCATAGGATATGGCATTGCCTATGCCCTGGAGGACCCTGCAGACAAGGAGCGTCTCTATGGAACCGGCGCCCGCGCAAAGGGCTGAAGAGAGAGTAAAGATTATTGTGCCCAGGATAAAGATCTTTTTTCTGCCGTAAATATCGGCAAGCCTTCCGAAAGGGACCATAAATACCGCGAGGGCCAGGAGATAAGAGGTGGATATCCATGCCAGCAGAACGGCATCCACATGAAGATCCTTTTCAATCGCCGGGAGGGCAATGCTGACGGCAGAGCCCATGAAGGGCATGATCAGGGAATTCAGCACCGAGATAATCAGCGCCGATCTCTTTATAGCCTTTGAATCCTTGCTTTCCGGACCAATCGTATTATCGTAACAGAAATCGTCTTCCATTATATGACCTTCATTAATAAAGGCGCAAGGCTCAGGGCTCAAGGCGCGACGAAAAATTTCAAATCTCAAATTTGAAATTTCAAATTCTTTCCTTGCGCCCTGTGCCTTGAGCCTTGTGCCTCGTTTTTATTCCATCCTTCCTTGCTCTATCTCCGACCTGATAAACTCAACCCCGTTCCTGAATATCCTGATACCGTCTCCTTCCCATGATTCAATCCCCTTCCCTTCCCTTGAAAGATACTCCTTCTTTCTTGTCCAGTCCGGATGATTGGTCATATCGTGGAATGCCTCGGGATGGGGCATAAGGCCGAATATCCTGCCGGTCGGATCGCATATCCCTGCAATATCCTTTATAGATCCATTCGGATTCTGGGGCCATTTGCCTTCGGCCGGATCTCCGTCCCCGCCGGCGTATTGCAACACGACCTGGTTATTCCTGAAGAGTCTTTCTATATCGGAGTTCGTCGCGAAAAAATTGCCCTCCCCATGCCTCACAGGGAGGTCCAGATGTGATAAGCCCTTTGTAAAGACACATGGAGAGCTGCTGTTTATCTTAAGCTTTACCCATGAGTCGATAAAGTTGCCTGAGCTGTTGGCGGTAAGGGCGACCTTCCGCGCCCTGTAGTCATCATCAAATCCGGGCAGCAGCCCGAGGTTGACAAGTGACTGGAACCCGTTGCAGATCCCTATAACGAGCTTGCCGTCCTTTATGAACCTGTCTATCCGGTCTCCGATATTGAATTTAAGCTTTGAGGCCAGGACAACCCCTGCCCCATGGTCATCAGCCCAGCTGAAACCGCCGCCGAAAACAAGGATATGGAATCGCGACAGGATGCTTCCAGGAGAGCCCTGCTCTCCCTCTATCAGCTCATTGATATGCATTCTTTGAGTCTCAGCGCCTGCTGTCTTCAAGGCATAATCCGTCTCGTAATCGCAATTCAGTCCGTAACCCGTAAGAATAAGCGCCCTTACAGCCTTCATATCAATCCTCCAAACGGCCCTTTCCAGAAGTCTTTCAACTTTGTTATATCTTCATTAATTATGATGCCGCCGTCTTTTCCTTTAACCTTGAAACGTGAAGACCCGCTTACAGCACCTATATGGCCTGTCTTCATGCCTGAAAAGATCTTTTCAAAGGCATCCTGCCTGGCAGGATCAACAGTCACTATAAACCTGCCCGACGACTCCGAGTACAGCATCTTCGAGTCCCCAAGGTCATCCGCGGCCGGCACATCTGCGAGCCTTATATCCATTCCGGTCTCTCCGGCCATGGCAACCAGGGCCAGGTGCACTGCAAGACCTCCTCTTGTAACTGCATGCGCCGAAGAGACCAGGCCTTCCTCAATCGCCCTGTGAAGCGCGAGATACATGGGCCAGGATTTATTTACATCCACCCATGGCACGTGCAGCCCCACCTCCCCCATCATCTGATAATATTCGCTTCCGCCCAGCTCATCCCGCGTGTCGCCCAGGACATAGACAGTATCGCCCGGGCATTTGGCGTCCATTGTAACGCATTTCCTGATGTCCTTTACAACGCTTGAAACCGTAAAGAGAAGCGTCGGCAGGCCTGACACCTTTCTCCTCTCACCATAGGGGCCTTCCAGGTTGCCGTCTATATACATGCTGTCCTTCCCTGAAAGAAGGGGTATGCCGTAGGCAAGGCAGTAGTCCCTGAGCGCCCAGTTTGATCTCACAAGCTGCGCCGCCTTGTATTTACCGTCAGGGTTGTTTTCAGGATGGTAAATGATAGTGGGCCAGCAGAAATTATCAACTCCGCCTATGTGATCAGGGTCTCCGCCGACGGCCACGACCTTTCTGACCGCTTCATCAATGGTTGCGGCGGTCATGTGGTATGTGTCCACTTCCGAATAAAAGGGATTAAGCGCCTGTGTTGTGGCTATGCCCCTTGTTGAATCCAGGACAGGCCTGACAACCACGGCGTCGCCCGGGATATCGCGGCCCTTGCCGACCAGGGGCTTTATGACGCTGCCGCCCTGGACCTCATGGTCATACTGCCTGGATATCCAGTTTCTCGAACAGATATTGGGCCGGGACAGCATGGTTTTAAGGACCTCACCATGCCTTTTGGGCTCGCTCAGCACCGGCTCCTTCAGACCCCTTAATTCAGGGGGTGTCCATTCCGCGTCAAACTCCCACTGGGGGAAATCGGATTCCATGAAGGCTATACTGATAAGGGCGCAGGTCGTCCCCTTGTAATCAAGCCTGAGATATCCTGAATCATTGTATTCGCCGATTACAGTGGACTCCACTGCGTGCCTGGCGGACAGCTCCATGAAGCGGTCAAGGTGCTTCGGCTTGACCGCTATGGTCATCCTTTCCTGAGATTCGCTTATCCATATCTCCCACTGGTCAAGGCCGGAGTATTTCAGCGGCACCCTGTCCAGGTCGACCCGGCATCCGTTGCTGAACCTTGCGGATTCGCCGATGGAGGAGGACAGGCCTCCGCCGCCGTTATCCGTAATAAAGGATATCAGGCCTTCATCCCTTGCCTCGATAAGAAAGTCATGCATCTTTTTCTGAGTGTAGGGATCGCCTATCTGGACATGGCCTGCCGGCGTGTGTTCTGAAAAGACCTCCGAGGAGGCCGTTACGCCATGGATCCCGTCTTTTCCCACACGGCCGCCCGACATTATGATAAGATCCCCCGGCTCCGTCCTTTTCAGGTGGGACGGCTGATTGCCCACAAGGCCCGGCATTATGCCCAGGGCTGTTACAAACACCAGGCATTTTCCCATGTAGCCCTTATCAAACACAACAAGCCCGTAAGGGGTGGGCACACCGCTTTTGTTCCCCCCGTCCTTTACTCCCTCGATTACTCCGTCCAGGAGCCGCCTTGGATGAAGGCGCGGCTTGAGTTCTCCTTCATAATCTCTATGGCCGACACAGTAGCCGTACATCCCCATGATCAGCTTTGAACCCTTGCCTGTCCCCAGCGGGTCCCTGTATATGCCGACGATTCCGGTAATAGCCCCACCGTAGGCCTCCATGTTTGACGGGCTGTTATGTGTCTCCCCCGTAATAGTATAATTAAAATTCTCGTCAAATCTTGCCACGCCGGCATTATCCCACAGGACCGAGACGACCCAGTCCTTTTTTTCCTTGACGGTCAGTGTAGGTGCCTCGATGCATGTCTTGAAGAGGTTATTGACCGTCTCTTTCTGGCCGGTTGACAGGTCATGATAGCGGAAGAGCCCCCTGAACGTATTATGGTTGCAATGATCGCTCCTGGACTGGGCAATGTATTCCAGCTCCACATCAGTAGGCCGCTCCAGCCCGTATTTCCGCCTTTCGCTTTTGACGTCATCCCGAAGGTAATATTCGCGGATCGGAGGGATGTCACTGTCCTGGAGCGCAAGGTTTCTGGAAATTGAAATATCCTTCAGCTCCTGGTTGCTCCCGATTGCTATGGTGCTCACCTGAGGGACATGATTAAGTATGACCTTGGGAATGACAAGCCCTATGCCCTGGGCCGGGTCCCATTTGGCCCTTTGAATAAGCCTGTACTGCTGTATAATATCATTTGACAATATCTCCCCTGCGATTATTTTTGCCTTCTTCTCCGTCAGTTTCCCGCGGATCTCATAGAGTTTTGAGGTATAGACCGCCTCTTCGCCCTGAAACTTTATGCGGAGCAGGTCCTCAATGGCCTCCATGGCCGTGCTTCCGGCGGTATCTCTTAAACCCGGCCTGAAACCCACCCATATCAGCCAGTCAAACGACCTTGCCGTCGGCGAGAAGGAGGATACCTCCGTAACAGGGTTGGTAAAGATATCCTGCCTGATCTTCTCAAGCTGATCGTGATTAAGTTCAGCATCAATAGTCAGGATCCTGATGACCCGTACGTCCTCTAATTTAATACCGAAATAGTCCGCTGCCTTTCTCTTTACGTTCCGGCCTTCAGGATCGGTTAATTCATCTTTAAGCCTTATTTCCAAGCGTGAGATCATCTGACGCTCCTTGCAAATAAAATTTTTATCAACTCTAATTGAATTGCCGTTATGAGTCAATAGACTGTCCATCCGCAAATTCACATTTTCGGATGGAAGCTGCCAGCACTCAGCATATAGCTTTCAGCGAAAGCCTTAAAATTTAATCAGTTAGCTGATAGCTGATGGCTGACCGCTGATCGCTCCATCCATAAAGTCTTGTTTATGGATGGGCACTAGAGTAACAGAAAAGGATTGGGGGGTTGAAATCTTATGGTCTAATGAATATATTGGCTCATGATCGGGACGAGAAAAAACACAAATCATCCCGGATTTGCAAGAATCATTTAGATTTACACTAAGTTCTCAGGATGAGGACTTGCAGTTTTAATAAAGAGGCAGAGATGGAAAATGAAGAGACAAAAAATGACAGAGACGGCGAAAGATTGCCTAACCAGCAGGAGCTTGAAAGGGAACTGAGCGAATACCTGTCAAAAAAATACGGCAACCGGATTAAAATAATATCCCCGTTCCTCTTTCCTAAAGGACAGGAAGATGACACCGATGAGGTCTTAACAGGGGATGGAAAAGAGTCACAGGTATCCTTTGACATGCTCCCTGAAGAGCTTGAGGCATATCTGGACACCTTTGTTGTAAAACAGAAACACGCTAAGGCGGTGCTTGCCACAAAGATCTGTACCCACTTTAACCGCGCGAATTATCTAAAAAAATTCGCAGGTAAGAAAAAGAGCGTCGGCGTGGGCATGATAAAGAATAATGTCCTGATGATCGGGCCCACAGGCGTCGGCAAGACATACATGATAAAGCTGATCGCACAGAAGCTGGGCGTACCGCTTGTTAAAGGCGATGCGACAAAATTCAGCGAGACCGGCTATGTCGGCGGTGACGTGGAGGATCTCGTTCGCGATCTCGTATATGAGGCCAATGATGATATCGAACTGGCGGAAAACGGAATAATTTATATTGATGAGATTGACAAAATAGCCTCGGCGAAAAATATCATCGGACATGATGTGTCGCGAACAGGCGTGCAACGCGCCCTGCTCAAGCCCATGGAGGAGACGGATGTCGATCTGAAGGTCCCCCATGACGCGGTCTCCCAGATCCAGGCCATAGAGCATTTCAGGCGCACAGGCAAAAAGGAAAAAAGGGTGGTCAACACCAAGAATATACTCTTTATCATGAGCGGAGCCTTCGGCGACCTGGCGGATATTATAAAAAAGAGGCTCCAGAAGCAGGGCATAGGTTTTGAGGCCGATGTCCGGTCACAGGAGGTGCCCTGGGAGATACTGAAACAGGTGACCGCCAGAGACCTTGTCGAATTCGGCTTTGAAACGGAATTTGTGGGAAGGCTGCCTGTCATCGTGGTTCTTGACGAACTCACCAAGGAAGACTTTGTGGAGATACTTAAAAACCCGAATAATCCCATTATCGTAAGCAAGAGGCAGGATTTCAGGTCCTACGGAATAGATATAAAGTTTGAAGACGCGGCATTGATAAAGATCGCTGAGATAGCCGCTGAAGAGAGGACAGGCGCCAGGGGACTGGTGAGCGCCATTGAAAAGGTGCTGATACCCTTTGAAAAACATCTTCCATCCACTGACATTAAAAAACTGCTGGTGACACCCGAGCTGGTTGATAATCCGGAGGAGGCCCTCAAGGCTATCCTGGAGTGCCCCGATTCACCGAAGCTCCTGGCTGATTTTGAGGAGATGCGAAAAAGGGAGATGGAGGATATAATAGGCTTTATCACATCCAGAGAGGACGATTTCCGGCGTCTTTCAGGGCTTGAAATGTACAGGGAGAGAAGGGAGATCATAGCCGAACTCTACTATAAAACCACCTCGGACATAAACACGGCCTTTGAAGACTTCATACGGATGCATAAGGAGATCAAGCAGGAGGAGGCGATGCTTGCTGAAAAGCTTGATGTGCGGATGCGTTTTGATGAAAGCGCCATTGACAGCATCATAAAACAGGCGATAGAGGCGGACAGGGCGCCGGGTCCTCTTACGTTCTACCTGGCAAAAAAGCTGGAGTACGGCCTCAAGCTGGTCAGGGACCGCGCCGGAATAGAAGAATTTACCATCAGCTCCGACGCCGTAACCAATATGGAGGAATATATCAACCGCCTTTTAAAAAAATACTACAGGGAGCATTTTAAAACTGAGGCGAAAAACACAGTTCAGGACAGGGAAGCCTGGAAGGAATAGCAGAAAGGACAGCGGAAAAACAGAATGATAGGCATTTCAAAACTCTATTGCGGAACAGTTGAGCCTTCCGATGCCCTGCGTTACGGCAGAGATTCAGGCAGGCTTCCATCCCACCTTCTCCAATTCTCAAGCGATAAAAAGCCGGTAGTTGTCTGGAACATCACTCAGGCATGCAACCTGAGTTGCATGCACTGCTATGCCCGTGCCGTTAAAAAGACCCATAAAAAAGAACTGCCGAGAGAAAAAGCCATGGCGGTAGTGGATGACCTGGCCGGTTTCGGTTCTCCTGTAATACTCTTTTCAGGAGGAGAACCCCTCATGAGACCCGACCTCCCCGACCTTGCCGCCTATGCCGTAGATAAAGGCATGAGGGCAGTCATCTCCACCAACGGCACCCTGATCACAACCAAGAAGGCAAAGGATCTGAAAAAGATCGGCCTGTCTTATGTAGGTGTAAGCCTGGACGGCATGGAAGAGGTGAACGACCATTTCCGGGGTGCAAAGGGCGCCTTTAATGACGCCCTTAGCGGAATCAGGAATTGTCAGGATGCAGGGCTTAAGGTAGGCCTGAGATTTACAATAAACCGGTTAAACTATAAAGAGATAGACTCAATTTTTGACCTCCTTGATAAAATGGACATACCGCGGATCTGCTTTTATCACCTGGTCTATGCCGGACGCGGCTCTGAACTTGTGAACCAGGACCTTTCCCATAATGAATCCAGGATGGCCCTGGACCTTATCATAGACAGGACCAGGGCGCTTCATGAAAATGGAAAACCAAAAGAAGTCCTTACCGTTGACAATCATGCCGACGGGCCATATGTATACCTGAGGATGCTGAAGGAAAAGAGCCCGAGGGCCGGGGAGGTCCTGACCCTCCTCAAGATGAATGAGGGCAACAGCTCCGGCAGGGGCATAGGCTGCATCAGCTGGGACGGTTCAGTGCATGCAGACCAGTTCTGGAGACACTACACCTTCGGCAATGTCCTGGAGCGGCCCTTCAGCGAAATATGGACGGACCTGTCCAACCCGCTCATGGCCAGGCTGAAGGACAAGAGGCCGTACGTAAAAGGCCGCTGCGCCGCATGCAGGTGGCTTGACATCTGCGGGGGCAATTTCCGCGTCAGGGCGGAGGCCGTGACAGGTGATCTCTGGGCGCCTGACCCGGCATGTTACCTTACGGATGAAGAGATATCGGGTTAGCCCGGAGGACGGATCCGGGGATACAGAAGACAGCAGACAGAATTCAGAGAACCTTTCTCCTTCAACCTTTTTCCTTTGTCCTTACGGTTGGACCTTCGAATCCTTGAACCTTGCCCCCTTTCTCCCAACTATTGGGAGAAAATCGTCATTTTATAATCCTAATGGCATGAGTATCATGTAACCTTCTCCAGAGCGCTCTTATAATAACATATGAGGCTTCGTCTTCCCGAATTTCCTTTTTGCCGAGCATCTTCTTGCAGCTCTGTATCAATTCCTTATTTCCTGATAAAAGGCCAAAGGTCTCACAGATATAATTGCCCAGTGTTAGGTGAAGATAGGTAATGTCCGTTTCCGGCATATTTGCAATCCTAACGTTGTCTTTCAATTGCAGTTTGCATATAAGCATCTCAACGGCGTTATCGACAGTCTGAGGCATAAGCGATGATTCCTTACCTGGGGCAGGCATAACGGAATTGATCAGATCAAAATGCAACACCGCTGTGATAAGATGCATTGTAGCCTGGTAGATATACGGATCTTCACTCGCCCTTGACCCGGCGACGTTTAAGGATGCAATATTATGCATTTTTATCCATTGGTAGACATCCTTGGCAGCATCAAATGCATTGCTATTGTTAAGGTCAACATGAAGGTGTGGGCGGTGATGCTTTAAGGCCATCTCCTGAGAATATTTTGGGCTGCCGGAGGGTTTTCCATGTGAGATTATCAGAGTCCCGTCTGATTCAATTACGTTCTGTTCTGTGCGGGCTGGATAACTTCCGGTTGGCATCTCCTGCAACTTGTATCTTTCAGGCAGTATACCGGATTCGGTCAGGCGCCCTTTCGGTATCCGTCCCCCGTGAGGAATCTGCCATTGAATGGCTGCGTCCAGCGCTGCCTGATCAGCGCCGGTTTGACCGCCTGAGATAATCTTATTTATCATGATCCGTATTCAGTCGTAT
>JBFYXR010000150.1:0-4312 GCA_041310455.1 Desulfobacteraceae bacterium
GTTCTCTTTGAATTTTTTGAAACCCACTTCATGACTGTTTCCTTTCCATTTATACTTAATAAAGTTATATACTATCCCCACCACGGAGACATATGATAAAGATTCCAGGTTCACGGTTCAAGGTTCACAGTTAAAGAAAAAAATCCAATCACGAAAACACCCCAGAGGAATAGATTTCACATTCCACGGGGCAGGCGAAGGTACGAAAACACGAAATAAAAGATGAAATCTCTTCCCCCTGAGGGGGATGAACCTTACGAAGCTTCTACTGTCTTCCAGCTTTATAGCTTCCTAGCCTCCCAGCTTTCCAGCTGTTTTAACCTTTGACCTTTATCCTTTATCCTCTTTTCTCTATTCTCTTTCCTCTTAACTTCTGATCTTCTCAACTTCTTATCTTCTGCCCTTTAACCTCTGCCTTACTACAACCCGCTCAGGTCAATATGAACGCTCTCATTGCCGGGAATGACCGTTAATGTAAGTTCATTTTTAGTGATTTCCTTAACTAGATATTTACCTTCTATCTTGTCCCCTTTTCGAACAAGCATAATCTGTTTGCCTTTTTCAATAAAGAGTATCCTTTCACCATCGCGTTCCATATACCCGAAAGATCTGAAGCTGCTCAAGTCATCTTCTACCCTGTTCTCATTGCCTGGCTGAGCTGTATCAGTCCCTGATGACTGCAAGATCCCGGTGGTCTCTTTTGAAGTCGAACCTGAACTCTCCATCCCCATTTGCTCGGTAAAAATGTCTCGCTTTTGATCCCTTGAATGTACCGGCGGATTCAGAAACATGTCCAGCTTGATCAGCGACTCTTCCACGGTGGAACCGCCCTCATCTTTGATAATGGCCTTTCCGGCAGGCCTTTCCGATCCGCTGCCGGAATATTTCAGGGTATCCACCTTCGGTTGCTTATAGGGATGGGTTACCCTGTAGATAAGCGCTATCGCAAAAACCAGGAGTAGGAGCGTTAAAAGGCTCTTTTTCTTATTTCTGAAGAGTTCCATCATATCTTACTGATCCGCTTATCTGAAATATGTGGCAATTTTTATCTTCATCTCCACCGCGCTTCCCTCAGGGTTGCCGGCAATTGAAAGGGCCTCAATGCAAAAAAGAGTCCTCGATTCCTGGATGTCAGCCAGCAATGCCTTGACTGATTGATAACTGCCCTTAATGGTCAATGAAGTCGAATACTTGTATAATCCATTATAATCAACAGACTCCGGTTTATAAACTGTCTGACCGATGTCTATTTGGTGCTTCTTGAAGATTGTAAAAAGTTCAGCCGCAGTCTCAGTGAAATCCTTCTTTGCAGAGAGTTTTTCCTTGAACGATCTGATATCATCTTTGGCTTGCAAGAATGAGGCCTGGCCATCGTTCTTTTTCTGTGCCGGGACGCCCCTTTTAGCATTATAAATCTCCTGGAGTTCATTAATCCTGTTCTTCTGCCTCTCCCGGATGGCTGCAAAAAAAACAATATTCGAGACAAGCAGGATACAGATGATCCACCAGAATATCTTGTTAAAATGGAATATACTTAATAATTGCCTGTACATATCCCCAATTACCGCTCCCCTGCCTTCTTAAATATTCGAATGGATCAACAGGACTTGCATAATTTGTTTTGATAGAATAACATCTTGTTAATCATGTTGATCCTGTCTAATTATTTACGTTCTTCCCTTTTTTTAACTTCTTATCCTCTCAACTTCTTATCTTATCAGCTTCTTTTAATACTGAAGTCTGGCTTCAGACCTCCGACCTATTCTGCCTTCCAGCCTCCTAGCCTCCCAGCTTTCTAGCTTTTTCTCTCCCAAATTTGATTTTTGTCTATCGAACATTCCATTTCAAAAGTTATGCCGTTGTCTATGGATGAGGAATCATCCTGGCCCTTGTCTTCCCTGGACACGCTCAGGTTCAAAAGATTATTATTTTTAAAGATCTTTGAATCATTCAGGCTGTTTATAAAATCGGTTATTTTCTCCATGGAATCAGCCTTGCCCTGCAAAGTCACCATGTTCAGGTCTTTTGACATCTTAAGATCCGATAGCACAATCCCCCGGGGGAGACAGAGTTCAAGAGTATCAAGCATCCTGTCATAGGGGTAGGCATCCATCTTTATAAGGCTGTTGATAAAACCTATGTCTTTTTTCAGGGACTCTATTTCCGTGTCTTTCAGTCTTCTTGTGGTCTCCTTTTTTATCTGCTGCCTTTTAATGGCGTTCTGCTCCTGCGACTCTATGGTTTTTTCATATTCATTTATCTCGCCCTGAGTATTTATGCCTGTCCTTATGGAAAGGATAGAGATTAGCAGGATAATCAATGCAGTCATCAGCATAACAGGGTATGCAAGACGTTTATCCTGATATTCGAAAGTAGCAAGGTTAATCTTTATAGGTTCCAAATGCCGCTATTCCCCTCTATTGTTTTGCATAATTCATATTAAAGGCACTTCTTCCAATACTTCATGCCTAGTCAGCCAGGCTCTGCGCCGCCCCGATTGCAGAGGCATAGGTACTTATATTTAATTCCCCGTTATCTGCCATGATGCCTTCATCCGCTGTAATTATACCATCTTCATCGATCAGATTTATATCCATATCAGGATAATTATCGAACTCTGTATCCATGTTATAGTGTGAAGCCAGCTGGCGCCCCAGGGCAAGTCTCTCAATGTCCTTTCCAGGATATTCCGCCTGGAAAAGCTCAATGGTCATATCTATCTCCTGCATGAAATGTATGTAAGAGACAGGTTTCCTTTTGCCGCGATAAAAAATCAGCTGGTCGTCATCAAACACAAAAAATGAAAAATAGTTGTCAAAAAGCCCTAGAAATGCGCTTATCCCGATTGCATTAAGATTCTGCATATAAAAATTAAACTGATTAATAACCGCCGGACGGATAATCTTAGGGTTAAGCTTCAGATGCTGTATGTTTAATTCAAAATCTCTGATAATATCCATATAACCGATTGCTACCAGATACAGCCTTTCTGTTAGGGACTTGGGCGAATAGGAAAAAAAGCTGATCATGGCCTTTTCAACAGGGTATGGCAGTGTCTCCTTCTCTTTCCAGGCTATTAAATCCCTTATCTTTTTTTTTGCATCCAGCTGCAGCCCTTCAAATTTATATGTGATGATCTTCATGCTCTCTATAGGAAGAGACAGGCCTATATTTTCAACGCGGCCCGACATCCCCATCAGGGTCTCCTCGATGGCCTGAGTAAATACATGGGGCGCGATGATATTTTCATCCTTGTAGGAAAATTCCAGTGTTTCCGGCGGCAGCTGTACAGTATTACACGTGATCAGCCTCCAGCCCTTCTTTTCCTTAACAATCTGAACCATCCTTAAGGATGAGCCGTCAATATCAAGCCCTGTATATGGTTTTGTAAATTTAAGTATCATAATCCTGATGTTCCATTATAGACGTTCAAGGTTCAAAGTTCACCCCCAGTTAAATACCCTTCGCTGTCACTAGCGTGAATTTAACGGGGCAAGGGTTCACGGTTTTCCAGCCATGAAGCTACGAGGCTGGGATGCCAAGCCTTATCAGCCTCCAAGAGAGTGTCTTCTGTCTTCTGTCTTCTGTCTTCTGTCTTCTGTCTTCTGTCTTCTGTCTTCTGTTCTCTGTTCTCTATCTTTGCAGCCTCCCAGCTTCCTAGCTTCTTGGCCTTAAAACTACATCCCTTCCGAATCACCGACCACACTCTTAACGATCTCCTCTTCATTCCTGTATGGTTTAGACAGGGGCGCCATCCGCTTTAAATATTGATCTGTGACATCAGCCACCGCAGCATTTCTAAGGTCAACCCGGAAAAAATAACCCCTCTCACCAATCCCCATTTCAAGACTGTGAAGATTATATCTGTACTTGACCAGAAACACCTGGTTCTCTATTTCTTCAACGTCCCAGCCAAGGGGCTTGATATCATTTCCTCCGCCCTTAATCATATTATCGATATTCTTTTCCGCGGATAAACCATCCTTCATGACAAACTTTTTTGCCAGGACCAGAGCCTTTTGTTCAGGAGAAAGATCTCCGCTGCAGCCGGCTGAAAATCCGGCCAGGAGTATCATCAGTAAAATTTTCATACAGATGCCCTGCATCATCTCCGATCCACGCTCTTTTCTCTTAACTTCTGATCCTCTCATCTTCTCATTTTATTGGCTTTATCGCCTCCCGTCTACTGACCTCTCTTATGAAACTTCATTTGTTTTACCGTAACACAGCGCCATAGGCGCGATATATTAATAGCAGGTAAATTGCAATTTAATTTTAGCTCCGGAGGAGCGGCATAATAAAAAGAATGCAA
>JBFYXR010000153.1:0-7975 GCA_041310455.1 Desulfobacteraceae bacterium
AGATTCCAGCTATTTTTTTTCTAAGACCCATGTCCAATTCCAAGTAAAGCGGTGGCGTCATTCTGTAGGAAGCGTAGAGGTCAATAATTTCAGAGGTGCACTGCATACAACTGCGAAAGGAGTGTTCATAACTACGAGCCATTTTACCAAAGCGGCAATTCGGGAAGGAGTACATTTTTCTAAACCTTGCATCTCTCTAATTGATGGTTTCAGGTTTTCCAAGCTTATTAAGGAGACAGGAATCAACCTAAATAACTATTTTTAAAGGTGTTGAATGGAAAATAGATATCACCAAGAATATTGGGCGTGTTATAGATGCGGCAGAGAATATGAGGAGGATTATATTCCTGGAGGTTGGCTTGGAAATTATCATCCGTTTTGTGATTCATGTGCTGATTCGATTTTTTATAGCGATGAGACTTCCATATTTTTTAAAGCTATGACATTTCACTACTCAATCGGGGATTTTCATCAATAGTGATTTTATTGGATTCCCAAATTAAAACGACTCTTGAAAGGGACAAAAGCTAGCAAGGAGCTAGATATGATCGCACAGCTAATTGTAAGGATTGATCCTTCCAAATCCTTGATAAGCATTATCAACGGTTTGATAGAGACTGCTTTTGCAAGACAGCGGGAATGTCAGGGAACAATGATTGCAGGGGCTGTAATGCAACACCTTGTGGGTGCCAAATTAGAAATCGCTATGCCAAATGCTCAGATTGAGCATAAAGGTTTTTCTGTAGCCGATGCTCCTGGCGGAAGGAAAGGTGACTTTCTGGTCGGCGATACATCCATTCATGTTACTACGGCCCCTTCTCAGGCATTAATCCGCAAATGTCGCGATAATTTGAATGAAAATCTCAGGCCTGTCATAATAACCACTCAAGGTGGTGCGGGAGGGGCAAGCGCCCTGGCAAAAGATGCGGATGTCGACGACAGCATTGATATACTTGAAATCGCACAATTTATTGCAACCAATATTTATGAGTTGAGCGGTTT
Source organism: Desulfobacteraceae bacterium (assembly GCA_041310455.1). GTDB lineage: Bacteria > Desulfobacterota > DSM-4660 > Desulfatiglandales > HGW-15 > JAFGIC01. The sequence continues at coordinate 1,003 of JBFYXR010000153.1, forward strand.
CGAACACGCAAAGCGTCCTGTAAAGATTAAAGACCTGGTAAATGCCTATAACCGTATTATAGAGCAAACGGAGACAGATCCCAGTTTGAAGATATCTATCGGTTGAAGGTCTCAATTGGATACTTTTACACCTGAAAAGCGCAGTAATATAATGGGGCTGGTTCGGTCAAAAGATACAAGACCAGAAATGAAAGTGCGCTCTCTGTTGCATTCCCTAGGTTTTCGGTTCCGGCTGCATAGAAAAGACTTGCCAGGCAATCCTGACATCGTTTTGCCAAAGTACGATACCGTGATTTTCGTTCATGGGTGTTTCTGGCATCGGCACAAGGGGTGTAAAGAAGCTTCTATGCCTGCCACGCGTCAGGGGTACTGGATTCCTAAATTTAAAAAGACTGTTGAAAGGGATAAAACAAACCGGAAAGAGCTTCAGCACCTCGGCTGGAAAGTTATTATCCTGTGGGAATGCGAGTTAAAAAATATAAGTAAGGTGGCCGACAGTCTTATGAACGAAATCACTTCTTTCAAGCAACAATATTCTCAAAACCCGTCAATTTTCAAAATGGCAGCTGAGAGTAAGAAAATATATCGCGAATCACTGTAACGGTGCTTTCCAATCAACAAAGACAAGCCGTAATTAATCTTCATAAAATGGAATGAAGTTTTTTTAAGAGGGCGATTAAAGGGGAGCCCTATGATTTCCAGGATAAAAAGCAATCCCGCAACCAAAGTGCTTACTTTAAATCTTTTCGAAAAATGCCGCCTTGACTTGCCTGGAGCCAAAATATTCTATATAGAATATATTATCAAAGCATACTATTTCAAAAAGGGGGGCTTATCATGGGAGACAAGAATGCAAGAAGATCTTTTTTAAAACAACTGCTTTCGGTTAGTGCCTTTGGTTCCGGGTCCCTATTATCATTAAATGTGAACAGGGACTTCAAAAGCCTGAAAAATGGTCTACTCAACATAGGGACATTCGAGGCGCAGGCTGAGTCCAAGAGCAGCAGGATAAAAAAGATTGCGGTTGAAGAGCATGTAAATGAAAAAGACATTGAAAATTTTGACAAAAGGCTGAAAGATATGGATGATGCAGGAATTGACATGCAGGTAATCTCCATGTCACTCGGGAACACCGGAGATATGGATGCATCAAAGGCAATATCCATAACCGGTAAGGCCAATGAGACCCTTTCAAAGATTGTTGAAAGGTATCCAGGAAAGTTTGCCTGTTATACCTCTCTGCCGCTCCAGGACCCGGATGCGGCCGCCAGGGAACTCGTGCGTGCCGTGAAAGAACTCGGATTAAAGGGACCCATGATATACGCGGGAGAGTTCGGGGGATACGCAGATGAGAAAAGATACTGGGGGATTTATGAAACCGCCGAAAAGCTGGATGTCCCCGTCTATGTCCACCCGGGAGCAATAATGCCGGATATGAGCAAACCATACAACACATATCCTATTCTATCCTATGCAATGTGGGGCTTCGCGGCTGCAACAGGCCTGCATGCCATGCGTCTGATATGCAGTGGGGTCTTTGATAAATATCCGGGATTGAAGGTTATGCTCGGGCATCTGGGAGAAGGAATACCATACTGGCTGTGGAGGATGGACAAGCACTGGATTTCGGACCGAGCGCTGCTTGCAAAGGATTCACCCGGCCTGGACCTTAAAAAGAAACCTTCACAATATTTTAAGGAAAATTTCTATGTCACTACCAGCGGGATGTACTGGGAACCGGTCTTTACTTTTGTAAATTCCGTGCTGGGTCCTGACAGGATACTGTTTGCCGCCGATTATCCGCCTGAATCGGCCATAGAGGCATCTCAGTTCATTGATTCGATCCCTTTGAGCGGTACGGACAAAGAGAAGGTCTTTCATCTTAATGCGGAAAATCTTTTGAAGTTATAGACCCACCCTGCAGATGGAAAAAGATACTGATCATCCAAGCAGGATGCGGTTATAAAAATAGTGCACAAAAATAGGTTATGAAAAGAGGATTATTATGAGGAACAGGCCCTGCTTCATTTTTCTTTCGGCAATTTTAATGTTTTCTGCATCTTGCCACCGGTCTGAGGAAAAGATAGAGGCGCCGCTCAATGAGCCGGCTGCCTTTGAGATCGACGGGCAAAAGTTCACCTTCACCTATGCCGGTCAGACCATCATTGAGGGCAAAATTGAGAACGATGAAGACACCTTCAGGGTTAATAAGATTACGGATACAAAGGACAACAATATCCAGCAGGTAGTCTCCTTCACATCAAAAGACGGGACCCCCATTGTAATAAAATGCGCCATAAAGGCAGGCAGCCAATCATTCCCCTGCGAGGCCGACCGGCCTGCAGGCAAGAGAAATATAGTAAGGCATGTCTTCGGACAGAGCAGAAACCTGAGAAACCACGCGGTCTATGACAGGCAGAGGGACTGGCTCTTCTCTGTTGATTATCCCGCAGAGACGGTGATCACACCCCTGTCCTCCGACAAACGTCATAATAAATACGAGCTGACAACGACGGGCGGCCAGGTGGGGTTGAGGTTCAGGCCTGCCTATTACCGGGAGCACAGGGGCCTTACATATTTCAAGCCATGGACATATAAGGTCTGGAAAAGTTCTGTGGCCGGGTGGTGCTCATGGTTTGCCTTTTTCAAGGACATTACCGAAGAAGATGTAAAGGAGACTGCCGATGCTCTGGGCGAATCCCTTGTCCCCTATGGCCTGGAGTACCTGCAGATCGATGACGGCTATCAGCAGGAACCTTCGGGATTGCCCAAGACATGGTATAAACCCAATGAAAAATTTCCGTCAGGACTGAAATCCCTTGCACAATATATCAAGACCAGGGGCTTGAAGCCGGGGATATGGACCTACACCTCCTTCAACCAGAAGAAATATGCGGAAAAACATCCTAAATATTTTGTAAGGGACAATGAGGGAGAGCCTGCCTATGGCAACTGGGTGGGATATGTACTGGACGGATCAAATTCCGATACCCTGGAAGATATAATCAGGCCGACCTACAACAAGTTTGTTGATATGGGCTGGGAATATTTCAAGGTTGATGGATTAAGGCACCTCCGCTATGAGGGATATAACAGCTATGCGGATTATTTCACGGAAAAAGGCCTTGACAGGGTTGAGGCATACCGTAACCTTGCGGGCGCGATAAGGGATGAAATAGGTGCAAAAAAATTCATGCTCGGGTGCTGGGGTTTCCGGCCTGAGCTGATCGGCATCATAGACGGCTGCCGCATCGGCGGGGACGGCTACGGCTATGCCTGTCTTACACAATTCAATTCCTTTAACAATGTCGTATGGAGAAATGATCCTGACCATATCGTCCTTGACGGGCCGGAGGCATACCGTTCATGCATGGTTACCGCCCTGACAGGCTCCCTGTTCATGCTGACGGATAAGCCCGCCGTTTACAGGACTGATATCATCGAGCCTGCCAAAAGGACCCTGCCGGTGCTCTTCACTGTGCCTGGGCAGGTCTATGACGTCGATCCCTCCAGGTCCATTGAACTCGACAGGGTTGATTCGGAGCTGAGCGGTGATTCGCACCGCGTCATGGACGGCAGCCTTGAAAGCCCCTATAACCTCTTTATGCTTGAGATAAGCAAACCCTATGAATACTGGGTCATGCTGGGCAGGACGGAGGAAAGGGAAAAAAGGATAAATTTCTCGGACCTGGGGCTTGATAATAACAGGGAATACATGATATTTGAATACTGGTCCAGGGACCTTATTGGCGTGTTCCAATCGGGTTTTGAACCGGGACAGATCGATCCGGGATATAACTGCCAGCTCTTCTGCATACGGGAAAAACAGGGGCACCCCCAGCTGGTTGCCACAGGCAGGCATATCAGCTGCGGCGGTCTGGAAACTGAAGGCGTGTCCTGGGAGAACGGCGCCCTGAAGGGTACAAGCAGTCTGGTCGCGAATGATCCTTTCTCCATATATATCAGCGAAGCCCCCGGCTATGAATATTTCGGCTCCGAGTTCAAGGGCGCCGAACTAATCTCCTCCGGCATGGAGGACGGGATGAGGGTATTTGTGCTGAAATCAGCCCAGCCTGGCACACTGGAATGGTCAATCCAATATAAAGAGGTCCCGGTCTGAGCGGATTAAGGGAGTCTTTATCAATTGCTTGAGCAGAGTCTCTAATTAAATTTTCAGCAAGGAGGGTTAAAATGAAGACTAAGGTTTTTGGATATGCATTTTTAATTCCGGCTGTTTTTACGGCAATAACAGTTTTCAGCGGGAATGTCTCTGAGACAACAGGCGCTGATAAATCAGATGGCAAAAAGGCGGTGGAATTCAAGACAGTCTATCCTGGCGTCTATGATAAGGATGAACAGGAGCTCTTGAACACAACAAGGTCGTATCTGTCCGGTGACTCAAAGGTCCTTATGGAAAAACTGACGGCACAGCTCGCCGGCGCAACAAAACAGATCGGCGACATGAAGTTGAATCATGCGCTTCAGCCATTGAAAGATTATATGCCGGATACCAACACGCTGGTAGCCGGGGCCAGGAAACTGTATCCCCTTAACCCCTTCTATAGCGACCCGGAATATGCAAAAAAGACAAAATACAAAGGCCTGGTTGCCGCATCCATAACGGTTCAGCCGGGCTTCGGGTTTGCCTACATACCCAAAGGGACGGATATATGGGTGTCCAGCGATGATCCTGCACCGGGCAGGGGGCTTGACCATGAGCTTACTTTTTACAAACCCATATATGCCGGCGACACCCTGAACGGTGCTGTGACCGAACAGTCCATTACTGATATCACCGACCCCAGCGGGAGCAGGGTCCGCAAATTCAGATGTGTCGGCAGAGGGGAGGTTTATAACCAGAAGGGTGAGCTGGTTATAAGCGCATTCTACAGCGGGATAGAGACGTTCAAAATCTTCAAGGACCGGTCCATGGCAAAGGATTATGACAGGCCCCTTACCATCGCCGTGAATAAACCTGACGGCTACTGGGAAAAATTAAGGGACTGGCATGTTTATACGGATGCCGACTGGGAGTACATCAAGGGGCTGTGGGTCAAGGAGGAGATCCGTGGTTCAAAACCCCGCTACTGGGAGGATGTAAAGGTAGGGGATGAGCCGACATGGACCGTTGACGGGCCTTTTCTCGATGGGGGCCGGACCACCGAGCATTATGCCGTTCGCGAGATACTGATGAAAAACAATGCCGGCGAAATTAAAGACAAGCTATATAAGGATGTCCACGGCATATACCGGCTCAAAGACTCAAGCGCGATTGATTCCGGCGGGCCGCCTCCCGGCATGCAGGGTGGCGCCCCCGGCGGGATGCCCCCGGGCGGACAGGCGGCCCCTGTCTCTGCCGCTGCTGCCGACCCCAAGGTCAGGTCTTCCTTCCAGAATACCATAGGCGCTCAATACGCCACGAGGATAGTCACAAACTGGATGGGCGACGACGGATGGCTTTACAAATTTGCCTGGCGCCTTGCCTTCAGCCTGGATTACGGGCAAAACCAGTTCCCCGAGAACTTCGACCGTCCGAGCTATCTGTACAAGGTCCCTGCCCTTAAAAAAGAGGGCAAGTTTATGCTTACCCACGGATTTGACGGCGACCTTGCCATAACAAAGGCCTATGTCTGCGATAAGTATATCAGGGACGGCAAACATTATGTTGACCTTGTAGTCTGGCTTGAGACGATTGACGGACTGGTATGGTCAGAGTGTTACGCGGTTGTAGAGCTGCCTTCAAAAGAGGATAAAGAATAAAACACCATTTATAAGGAGCATAATTCATGAATTCAGAAACCCATCTCGTTCTCCCGAAGAATACAAAGGCATTTATATGTGCCAATTGCGGCGCGGTATCGCTGGATCCCAACGAAATCTGTAATGTGCAGGGGCAGGGCATGAAATCCGACTGGTGCGGGACAAAGAGCATGAACCCTCCAAGTTTCTGTGTCAACAGGAAAAACAATAACCGCTATAGATGCAAAAAGTGCGGCCAGGTCTCGGTCAATCCGGGTCTCCTGTGCGAGCCTGAAAAGATGCCGATGCCGGACTAGCTGAAAAGATGCCATGGAGGCCGGGTCATGTGGATGTGGATTTTAATAGCGTTGTCGGGCATCAGTGCATCATTTAGCCTTTATATGGCCTTTCTTGCCTTTAAGATTGGCGACAGCGGCATTTATTTTTTTGCAGGCCTTGGAACCTTTTTTGGAATTCTATTCTTAGCACTTATACTGAAAACAATTTCAAAAAGGAGTGAGTTCCTGACAAGGCTGGATGAAAAAATAACCGGGAAGCCGGAGCCGGTCAGGTTCGTGCCTCACAGATTCATGATGTGGGCAATGATCATTGCATTGGTCGGCATTGCGGCTGCAATACTAATACCGGTATTCTTCAGATGACAGGGCCGGATTCATGTGTGATAGAAAGGAGCAAGCCATGAATATCAAGAAATTAAGTGATGCACCCGCCTTTGATGTGAGCGGGATAGCACATGTAAAAAAACGTATAGTCATAGGTCCGTCCGACGGTTCAAGGGAGATCGTACTGCGGTATTTCAGCCTTGAGCCGGGAGGTGCAACACCTCATCATGCCCATGCATTTCCTCACCTTGTCAAGATTGAGGCAGGCCATGGCGCCCTGATTGACGGCAGCGGGAAGTCACATGAACTGGAGCAGGGAGATTACGTTTATATAAACGACGACGAGACCCATCATTTCAAAAATGAAGGGGCAGAGCCCTTTGAATTCATATGCATCGTCCCCGGGAGAGGGGAAGGGCTGGTATCGTAAAGATGAGCGGCCAGCATTCAGCTGCCAGCGAACAGCTTTAATATAAACCGTGCCGGGTGTTTAATCGAATTTCCCGACAGAGTATTTGTCAGCAATAAAAATTGGGGACCGGAATGAGGAGAAGTGTATGACCAGAGAGGAGATCATTGAATTTATTAAAGGCCATCCTGCCTGTAATCTT
>JBFYXR010000154.1:0-3203 GCA_041310455.1 Desulfobacteraceae bacterium
TCTCTTCCTATCTCTCTTAAACTGTAAGATTAAATCTTTTCGAAAAAATACTAAAGAGTTTTATATTGTTAACCGGCCAGAATTTATGGTAAAAGAATTCGTCTGGACCGGCCGTCCTGACAACATCAATAATCCTTATGGCATTATGACTCCGCTTGAATGATTTTTTATCAAGGAGGCGAAACACATGTTTAAAAATATTCTTGTCCCCACCGATTTCTCTGAAAAAAGCAGCCGGGCGCTGGAGATAGCACTGGACATGGCCGTCAAAAGGGGAGATTGCAGGATCACCCTTCTTCATGTAATTGAGAGGATAGAAGATTCGGAAGAAGATGAATTCCAGTCATTCTATGACAGGCTTGCCTCAAAGGCGCGGTCAAAGATGAAAGAGATGACCAGACAATACAGTGCAAGGAAGGTTGAAATAGACAAGGAAATAATTTTCGGCAACAGGGTAGGGGAGATAGTCGATTTTGCCCGAAAACATTCAATTGATCTTATCATTCTGACCTCCCACAAACTCGATAAGGTTGATGCGGTTGAGGGCTGGGCAACAATAAGCTATAAGGTCGGCATCCTGGCCCCATGCCCCGTTATGATGGTAAAGTAATGGATTGCCTGGTTATTAAAAAAGGCTCCATCTGGAGGTCGGTCGTATTTCTTGCCAATATCATCTGCCGGTATATTATGCCTGCCGCTGTAATGGCGGCACTATCCTTTTATGGCGCCGGTACAGGCGTTTCAGGGGAAATGTCGGCCGTATCCGGGGCTGAAGTTACTAACGGCATTAGAATGACCGCAGCTGTGATATGCGAAGAGATAAAGGATGGCCAGCCTGTGAATGAAGGTATCATCTTCTCATCAGACCTGGGCAAGATAACATGCTTTACGGAATTCGATTCCATCACTGAAAAGACCACGGTTTACCACTGCTGGTATTTTAAAGACAACCTGAGGGCAAAAAGGAAACCGCTTGTCCTGAATCCCCCTCGATGGTCGACTTTCAGCCAGATCGAGCCCCGTGAGACAGACAAAGGCCCCTGGCGGGTGGAAATAGTAGATGAGAACGGAAATATCTTCAAAACACTGAGATTCAGCATAATAGATTAATTGCAATGGATAATGTGATGGGATTTTTTTCAGGCATTCGCTGGCAGGATATTATCGATATTGCACTGATGAGCTATATCATCTTCAGGCTGTACATACTGTTCAAGGGCACAAATGTATTCACGGTCTTTATCGGAATTGCGCTCCTGTGGTTTTTTCAGAGGATTGCATCCTGGCTGGGGCTTATAGTTACAAGCTGGGCAATACAGGGTGTCACAGGGGTTGCTGCTATTATCCTGATAGTGATATTCAGAAACGAAATCCGTTCAGTCCTTCAGATAAAAAACCTCAGGTCGTTTTTATGGGGTTTCCATCTCGGAACAGTTGACACGCCTCGCGATGCCATAGTTGATGCCATATTCCAGCTGGCTGCAAACAGGCACGGCGCCCTGCTGGTGATACCGGGAAAGGAGGATATCCGCGAGACAATTCACAGCGGCATAGCCTGGGAAGGCACGGTTTCAAAGGAGATGCTGAACAGCATCTTCTGGCCTGACAATCCTGTTCATGACGGCGCCGCTGTCATCAGCGGAAACAGGGTTATCCAGGTAGGCGCGATTCTTCCTCTTTCCAGGAGGACAGATCTCCCCTCCTACTACGGGACGCGACACAGGGCCGCGGCAGGTCTTGCGGAGATATCCGATGCACTGGTTATCGTTGTGTCGGAGGAGCGAGGTAAAATAACGGCAGCAAGGGATTCACAGCTGATTCCCATAGACAGGAAAGAGGACCTGTCGGATATTATAAAGGAGCATCACGGCGTTTCCTCCGGCCCCAGCAGAATATTCAAGAAAAAGAAAATGGAGCTGGTGCTGGCAGCCATGGTCTCATTTATGCTCGTTACGGTAATCTGGCTGAGCTTCACAAGGGGTATTGATACCCTTATCAGCCTTGAGATACCTGTCGAGTACACAAACCGTCAGCCCGGTCTGGACATATATGATACGTCCGCAAGCACGGTTCTTCTGGATCTGAGTGGGTCCAGTGCACGCCTTAAATCTATAAAATCGGAAGACGTAAGGGTTACAGTCGATTTAAGCAGCACACGGATCGGCACAAACACCTGTTCAATTACAGAGAAGAATACGTCTATTCCCCCGGGGGTGACTCTGAAGAATATAAGACCTCCATACGTGGAGGTGACCCTTGACAAGCCGGTGGACAAGAACATCCCTGTGCAGGTGGACTGGAAAGGCAAACTTTCTGACAACCTGACGCTTTCCGAAGTGGCTATCATCCCGCCCGAGGTGAAGATTAACGGCAGGAGCATGATTCTGGATGATATATCAACCATTTATACTGAAAAGATTTCCCTTGCCGGTATTGAAGAATCAGGTCAGCTGACCGTTGGCATCATACTGAAGGACCAGTCTCTTAAATTGCTTGATAAACAGGACACTGTTACAGTCCGGTATACAGTCAGGGAAAAGGCTAAAGAAAAATCCACGACAAGGCAGGACAAAAGATAGGACTATTTGCAAAGGGGTTTGTCTGCCGGACACGATAGGCTATGAAATTAAAATATCTTTTTTTACATAACCCTTCCAGGATATCTGTTGCAGGTTACGCGATATTCATCCTGATCGGTGCGCTCCTCCTTATGCTTCCCATATCGGTGAAAGGGGAGGACATAGGGTTTGTGAACGCCCTCTTTACAGCCACTTCCGCGGCAAGCGTCACAGGGCTCAGTGTAGTGGATACCGGCGCTGTCTTCACGCTTTTCGGCCAGGTCGTGATCCTTCTGCTCATCCAGGTTGGAGGCCTGGGCATAATGACCCTGTCAACAGTGCTGATGATGATAGCCGGGATAAGACCGGGCATGACAAGCAGGGTTGCAGTTCAGGACACCTTTAACATCGACGGGATTATTGACTTCCGTTCCATCCTTAAAGACATTATCCTGTTCACCTTTGTAATAGAAGGGATTGGCTCGGCCCTTCTCCTATTCTATTTTCTTCCAGGGAGAACTCTGCCTGAGGCCGTTTACGTGTCGATCTTCCATGCAGTAAGCGCCTTCTGCAACGCCGGTTTTGCGCTCTTCTCCGACAGTTTCATAGGGTTTCAGAAGGCCTGGGGTTTTAACCTTACAGTAT
>JBFYXR010000156.1:0-3334 GCA_041310455.1 Desulfobacteraceae bacterium
ATTCTAGCTCCCTTCTCCCGATCCTATTTCATCCCTGATCCTGGCGCCTTCCATGAGGATGTGCATGAGGGACTTGTTTATTTCCCGTTTGTTTTTGTTGCATACGTTCTCAATCTCGATCACGCTGTTCTCCCAGCTTATTATTTCAAAGGCCGCCTTTTCACCGCTGAGCTGTCCTGTCTCAGCTGCTATCAGTTCGCCCTTGTCAAAATACAGCCGTCCGAATTTCTTGCCTGATCTGATTTTTAACGTGCACACCTTCTCTTCTATGTCTATGAGCTGCAGGAAAGAGGCCGTGCTTATGCCGTGGATCTGGCCCGCAGGCGCCGAATAAAGGGCCTTAATAATGATCTCGCACAGTACATTTACGTCCATGGGTTTCTCATAGTACTGAAAATCGCCCAGGGCCTTTATCCTCGCCTCCAGTTCCTTTGAGCCGTGGCCCGTGAGCACCATCGCGGGCAACCCCGGCTTGTTCTTGCTGATGTAGGACAGAAGCTGAAGGCCGTTAACGACCGGCATGTAGAGATCGGTCACCACCAGGTCTATCTCCTCACTGCCTAGCAGGTCTATCGCCTGCTTCCCGTCCGATGCAGCTGTTATATCCAGTTCAGGATGCTCCTTCATGGCGTTTGTGATGATCCTAATTATGACCCTGTCATCATCCACTATCAGGACCTTTTTCCTGGGCCTGGCGTCCTTCTCCGCGCCTGCATTATCAGCGGCAGCGGAATTTTTCCTGTACTGTTCAATGCCGTCTGAAAGGGCCTCTGAAAGCACTTCTTTGGCGCAGGGTTTGGTCAGGAGCCTGAAGATATTACCGCGGTTTATGGCGTCCATGGCGGTCTTAAGATCTGCAAAACCCGTCAGCATCATCCTCACGCTCTCGGGAGCCGCCTCCTTTACCCTCGCCAGAAATTGATTGCCGTCCATCCCGGGCATGCGGAGGTCCGACACAACCACCGCGTAGGGTCCGTTATTCTTGACGGCATTAAGGCCCTCCTCTCCTCCCCGGGCTGTATCCACCTGGAACTGCCTTTTCAGCTGCCGCTTGTAGGCGTCAAGAATGTTTGAATCATCATCAACAAAGAGTATCTTATTGCTCATGGGCACTCGCTTCTTTCAGCCTGTCCGGCTCCGGCATATCCCAGAAGGGATAAGCGGCTTTAAGCTGCATTGCCGCCATGTATTCATGGTCGACAGCCAGCTGCGACCTGTCAGTAAAATATTCAGCCTTTTGACCCTCAAGGATATTGGCGATATATACGGCGGTCAGGGGCGTAAACTGTTTTGTATTTGCCCTGCCCGGCGAATGGTGAAAGGCAATCGCCTCAATGATGGGATAGGGCAGCCCCCACAGACCCATAAGGTAGGCGCCGGCCTCCGCGTGGGTCACGTCGAACAGCTCTCTTTCCTTTTCCGTGAGCAGGCGGGACCCTTCGGCCATGGAGACGACTTCGGCGTATCTATCGCTGAAGCACGAGGCCATTACCAGTTTTCCGGAATCATGCAGCAGGCCTGCCATGAATGAATTATCAATAACGACCTGGTCCTGTCTTTCCTGTGTCGCGATTTTCTTCGATGACGCCGCCGTCAGCATGCTGTGATCCCACAGCCGTTTCAGATAATCCACAGGCATATTCTTAAGCTTGAACTGTGAAAAGACCTGAATGGAAAGCACCAGGGATTTGATGGTGTCCAGGCCAAGCAGAAAAACCGCCTGTTCAGGGCTTGAAATATGGCGGGGCAGGCTGAAATAGGAGGAGTTTACAAGCTGGAGTATCTTTGCCGTCATGGCCAGGTCCCTGGATATGATGTCGCCGATCTTCCTGATTGATGAATCGTTTGATTGCAGTTCCCGCATGATCTCCACGTATAGAGAGGGAAGGCTCGGCAGTGAATCCACCCTTGAAACCATGGCCTTGATGGAATCCTTCTGCAGAAGCGTTGAAAGGTCGCCGATCCTTGATATGGCGGCCTTCAATATCTCCGTATCGCAGGGCTTGTTGAGAAACTGGTGGGAGACATTTACTGCCTTCATGGTCAGTTCCCTGTCCGACTCCCCTGAGAGAATTATTCTTACGGTATCAGGATAAAGCCGCTTGACCTCCGAAAGCAGCTGCAGGCCGTTCATTACGGGCATCCGTATGTCCGTGACCACCACGTCAAAATGACTGTCTTTTAAAATCTCTAATGCCTTTTGAGAGCTTTCGGCAAAGGACATGGTCCACACATTACGCATGGGCCTGAGCATCCGTTCCAGTCCGTTCAGGACCTTCGGCTCATCATCCACGAAGAGGATGCTTTTCCTGGTTGTATTTTCCTGACTATCCATTTCCATTGCCCATGGGCAGACGAATGATCATCGTCGTCCCCTTATTAATCTCTGTCTCAAACCCTATGGTGCCGCCGTGTTTCTTTACTATGACGGAATGGGATATGGCCAGCCCCTGCCCTGACCCCTTGCCCACCTCTTTCGTGGTAAAAAACGGGTCGAAGATCCTGTCCCTGATCTCCTTTGGTATCCCCGGCCCCGTATCGCTTATCCGTATCTCAGCCCACCGCCCTTCGCGCCGTGTGGTGACCTTTATGGTCCCTTTGCGTCCTGATTTCGCATCCTCTGTATCACCGATAGCATGGGCCGCATTTACAACTATATTCAGGATGACCTGGTTGAATTCACCGGGAAGGCATGCTATCAGGGGCATGGACGGGTCAAAATCCGTCATCATATCCGCTACGTATTTCCATTCGTTTCGCGAGATGGTAATTGTATTCTGTATGGCCTTGTTGATATCCGTTAATATCTTCTCATCCATGCCGGGATGAGCGAACTGCTTCATGGCGGACACGATCTTGGCGACATTTTCCAGTCCTTCAAGCGATTGCGCTATGGCCTTGGGTATCTCCTCCCTCAGATAATCCAGGTCGATTTCGGATGTTACCTTCTCTATCTCACGAACAACGGCCTTTGTCTGGAGGCCTGCCTTGACCGACTCATAGAGCCTGCTGTAGCTCTTGAGGGCGGTTTCTATTTCACCGAATGAGTCCTTGAGAAAATGTGTATTATCCGCGGTGTACTGTATGGGAGTATTTATCTCGTGGGCAATGCCCGCTGCCAGCTGGCCTATGGACTCCAGCTTCTGTGCATGCCTCTGCTGGGCCTCTATCTTTTTTCTCTCGGAGATGTCCCGGGCTATGCCCCTGAAACCTATTTTTTTCCCGCGGCTGTCCTTCATGATGCATATGGAGAACCCCACATCCCTTTTAATCCCGTCTTTCCCAATGATCTGAAAAACACATCCTATCCTGGGTCTTTCGGTCTCAAAGACAT
>JBFYXR010000157.1:0-2983 GCA_041310455.1 Desulfobacteraceae bacterium
TTTCGTTCACCGATGACAGTATGCCCTTCTATGATGACATGGGGGCCGACATCTGTGTCCCTGCCAATTCTGACATGGTCGCCGATTATGCTGTAAGGTCCGATCTTCACCCCGGGCGACAATTCGGCATGAGGACTCACTATAGCGGAGGGATGGATTTCCATGTTCATTTCACCCTTTACTGGCCTATCTGGGCCATAAATTCAGCCTCTGCAACAAGGCTGCCGTCAACAAACGCCTTCCCTTCCATCTTCCATACCCTGCTGCCGGTGCGTAAGGGCGTCAGCTCGAATTTAAGCTGGTCGCCCGGGACAACGGGCCTTCGGAATTTTACCTTGTCTATGCTCATAAAATAAATGGACTGTGAGCCGGCCTTTTCCAGTCCTTCGTTAACAGAGACCCTGGCCAGTATGCCGCCAACCTGTGCCATGGCCTCTACAATCAGGACGCCCGGCATAACCGGATTTTCCGGAAAGTGCCCCTGAAAAAATTCTTCATTTGATGTTACATTTTTGATCCCCACTATCCTCTTCCCCGGCTCCAGTTCCGTTATCCTGTCAACCATCAGAAAGGGGTAGCGATGAGGAAGATACTTTATGATATCCTGGTAATATAAAGGCAGTTCCATTATTGTTCACCTGATAAAAAAATGGCGCAGGGCTCATGGCGCAGGCAGATTAAATAATTTGAAATTTCAAATATGAGATTTGAAATATTCTTCCCTTTGACATGCGCCCTGTGCCTGATTTAGTCTAAATATCCTTTTCAGATCTCATGATCATCTTCTCAAGTTTCCTGAGCCGTTCATTGATCTCGGGGAGCCTGGCTATAAGGCTGCTCGCCCTCATCCAGAGCCTGTAGGGCATGCTCGGATCGCCGAGGACCATCTCTCCTGATGCGACGGATTTATGAACCCCTGCTCTTGGCCCTATTACAGCCCTGTCACCTATCTCGACATGGTCCTTGATGCCGGCCTGGCCGCTGACAACGACCTCTCTCCCTATCCGGACACTTCCTGAGATGCCTGTCAGGGCAACCAGGATCGTATCTTCTCCGACAGTAACATTGTGGGCAATCTGGACCAGGTTATCGGTCTTGACGCCCCTTTGTATCCATGTCCTGCCGTTGGCCGCCCTGTCGATGGTGGTGTTTGCGCCTATCTCCACGTTGTCGTCAATCTGTACTATCCCCAGCTGCGGCACCTTTACATTTTCAGCCCCGTCGCGGACGTACCCGAAACCGTCGCTGCCTATTACGCAGCCCGCATGGATGATCACATCCTTTCCAACAATGCAGTTGCGCATTATGGAGACATTCGGGTATATCACGCTGCGGTCCCCTATCCTTACCCCATCGCCTATAAAGGCGCCGGGATAAAGTGTCACATCATCGCCGAGAACCGTGTTTTTTCCAACGTATACCATGGGATAGATGGAAACATTCGACCCTATAACGCATGTATCCTCTATTGCCGCATTTCCGCTTATGCCGTCGAACCTTGAAACAGGGGGAGCAAATACCGCGGCCGCCCTGGCATAGGCAAGTTTCGGATCAGAAACCACTATCTGCGGTCCGTTATAGCCTTCTTGCGGCGCTGAGACAATCAGGGCTGACGCCCTGGTTTTGTCAAGCAGGTCTCTCAGCCTGGTGTCGAAAAAAAACGAAATCTCTCCCTCGGATGCTGTATCGATGGAGTTAGTCCCTGTAATGAGGACATTCCCGTCACCGATGATCTTCCCCCTGATGATTTCTGCAAGCTCCCTGAGGTCCTTTTCCAAGTGAGCGCCCCCTATGGTTTGACCTTATTGTATTCCTTTATTACCTGCTCGGTGATATCCATGGCGCTTGAGACAAAAATAATGCCCGCAGTCGACTTCTCAAGGACAAGATCAATGGCCAGCTGCTTTGCTACTGTATCTATGATTTTATAAACATCTTTGAGGATTTTCTGTGAAGCGTTCTGTTCAGCCGCCTGGGACTCTTCACTGAGGTCTTCGGCAAGATAAGTCAGTTCACGATTCTTTTTATCATATTCGTTCTGTTTGTTCTCCTTTGCGTCCAGGCTCAGCATGAGGCTCTGCTTCTCGAGCTCTTTCTGCAGGTTTGTCAATTCGATCTGTGCCTTATTGTAACGCTCCTGCATGGTCTCTATTTCCTTCTTGAGGGACTCACTCACCCTCTTTCCCTCATTGGACTCCTTCATGCATCTCTGCAGATCGACTATGGCGACCTTCGATGCATCCGCCGCAAGGGCGCTGTTACTGAAAACAAGGCAGAATGTTAACGCGATCAATATGGATATCTTTTTCATTGTCTCTCCCCTTTCAAAATTCTTAGTCATAAGACATGGTAAATTCAAACTCGCCTGCGCTCTCCCCGGGTTCCCTGTCCAGCTTGATCCCGTATTCCAGTATGAGGGGACCCATGGGCGACCACCATTTTATACCGAAACCGGTTGATCTTTTAGCCTTTCTTCTCCAGTCATCATTATTCGTGAAGGCGCTCCCTGCATCAAAAAAGAAGAAGCCGATAACGCCCTGCGATTCCATAATAGGTATCCTGTACTCAAGATTTCCCATCCACATCTTTGTCCCGCCGATTGAATAGCCTGTCTCCGGGTCAACCGGACTGATAGACATGCTGTCATATCCCCTTACTGAGCCTGACCCTCCGAGCATGAACCTCTCATATACGGGCAGTTTGCCTCCGCTGCGCTCCTTAACCATGCCGGCGGACCCTTTAGCCATCAGGACATGGTTCCACCAGAGGGGGAAGAACCACGATGACACCGCTGAATACCTGTTGAATGAAGATGTTCCGCCCAGTGCACCGCCTGCATACTCCATGGAAAGGCTGTTTACGGACCCCCTGCTTGTTGACCACATCTTGTTTCTGGAGTCCCTGGAGACCCCTGTTGTCATACTGCTTGTGGTATTTTTACCGATCATGTCCTGTAGATAAGGGGAGTAGCTTGAGTATATGC
>JBFYXR010000159.1:0-8703 GCA_041310455.1 Desulfobacteraceae bacterium
TTTCGTGTCTTCGTACCTTCGCCTGCCCCGTGGAATGCGGAGCCAATTCCTCTAGGGTGTTTTCGTGATTAAAATTAAGGCCCTGTTTAATTATTTATAAGCATTTCACTGGGACCCTTGAGCCCTGGACCCCTAGCACCCTTTTCCACTAATCTTTCCCAAACTCGGCAAGGGTATCCTTCAGAACCTTATAAAACTTTTCATTGTCCGATATGCCCTTCTTTATAATGGAGCTCAGCTTCTCAATGTCCTTTGTGTTTATAACCGCATTGGCGCTCAGGGAAAAGGCCATCATCTCATCCATTGTCTTGAACCTGTCGCCCAGAAGGGTGACATAGATCTTTCGGCGTGAGGACATGGGAAGACGGTTAAGATAATTCATTATGGGGCTGTAGAGGATATCCTGGCTGTCAAAATTATCAGCCAGAAAAACAAGGTTGAACAGATGAAAGCGCAGCTTGCCCAGTGCGTCCCTTGTGCTTTCTGCATATATGCATCTGAACCCCAGTCCTTCCAGCGCCCTGCCGACCTTGTCCCGTTTATCATCCCCCTTCAATATGACCAGGGCAATCTTTACTCCTTCATCAAAAAAATCAAGGGTCTGATCACCGCTGTAATCGTCATAGGTGTAATCCTCTAAGGATTTCTCCTGTTTCTGCTCAACAGACTTGAACTCCAGGTTGCCGCTGTCAGTAAGCGAGGCATCCATGAACGGGCCTTCTTCAGAAGCTTTTCGCAGATCCAGGGTGATCTGGTTTTTACACTTGGGGCAATTGATCTTGACAGCCTGGTCTTTCGGTATCCTGTCATCAGGGACATTAAGTTTTGCGTTGCACTGACTGCATGTAATTTCCATGTGCCGACCTCCCTAAGAATCACAGATAAAGTTAACCGCCAAGTTCACGGTTCACCCCCAGTTAAATACGCTTCGCTGTTACTGGCGTAAATTTAACGGGGTAAAGGTTCACGGTTGAAATTTTCCCAGCTTGATGCTGGGAAGCTAGGATCAGCCTTCGCTAAAGCTACGGCACGACAGGTGCTTGGATGCTTAACATCCAAAGTCAAAATCATATTAGACAGGATTAACAGGATTTTCTGGATTTTTGTGTTTTTCTCACTTCCCGGACGGAAGTGAGAAATATCAATCCCATAAATTGCGGGAGGTCAATACATGCTTATATATATTTAACCGTAGCTGTTATTTCTTTTCCCTTTTGTCTCTTCCTGTAAGGGATAAACCTTTTTGCCTTTCTTCCGGAAAGGCAAAAAATATCCTGTAGATCCTGTTAATCCTGTCTAATAGCCTTTTTCTTTGCCTTTATCATTTTTCCTCCGTCTTCTGACCTCCGCCCTCCGATCTCCCTGTCCTCCGTAGCTTTAGCGTAGGCTGGTGTCTCTGTGGTGAATATCTATCTCTTTTTGCTGTACTGCTCATCCAGCTTCAGGCCTTCAATGCCGGTGGTTTTTTCTCCCCTCTCCGATTTTATCGAGTCGATGGCCCTTCCTACTATAGCCTTTCTGGAGGCGTAGCTGATGGCGGTATCCTCGGTGACTGAGCCGTCCTTGTAAAGGTCCGATATGCTCTGGTCGAAGGTCATCATCCCGAAAGGCACGCTCTGCTCGATTATCTCATAAAAGGTCTTGCCTTCGGACTCACCGTTAAGGATGCTGTCCTTGACACGGATATTGGCGCCCATGATCTCAAAGGCTGCTATGCGTCCTCCTCCCGCCTTGGGCAGGAGCCTCTGACAGGCCACCCATCTTATGGTATCAACAAGCCTGATCCTTATCTGTTTTTCCTCATCACGTTCGAACATGCCGACGATCCTGTTGATGGTCTGGCCGGCATCGACTGTATGAAGGGTCGTGAGAACCAGATGACCGGTTTCAGCCGCAGCCAGACCGATCTCAACTGTCTCCCTGTCTCTCATCTCTCCTACGAGAATGACCTTGGGCGCCTGCCTGAGCGCGGCCCTGAGGCCCAGGGCATAGGATTCAAAATCCATCCCCATTTCCCGCTGGTTGAATGTTGCCTTTTTCTGAGAATGCACATATTCCACAGGGTCTTCAAGAGTTACGACATGAACAGCCCTTCTTTCATTGATCTCGTTCAGGATCGCCGCGAGGGATGTTGATTTACCGCTTCCTGTTGCGCCCGTTATAAGGATGATGCCGTTTCTTTCCTCAGACATCTTTTTAAATGCCTTGGGGAGCTTCATCTCTTCCACCGTGGGGATCCTGGTTGCCAGCTGCCTCATAACCACCGAATAACACCCCTTCTGTGAAAAGACGTTCACCCTGAACCTTGCCTTGCCTGCCAGCTGATATGACGAGTCGCAGGAGCCCTCCTTTACAAGGGTCCTTGTGAGGCGGCGATCTCCGCCAATCAGATTCAGTGCAAAGGTCTCTGTCTGAAAAGGCGTCAGCCTCGCTATGGGCGGATTGATGTTCACCGACTGCAGCTGACCGAATGCCTCGACCTGGAACGGCTTTTCAACCGTTACATTAAGATCGGAAACACCATCGTATGATTCAAGCATGGTTGTCAGTATATTATCAAGTTCCTGTCGCCTCATGGTTTTCTCCTTTCGGCTTAATATACTACATAAAGGCTGTTCTTCATAATGACATACATCTCAATACTTTTAATCCATGGCACAGGGCACAGGGCGCATGGAAAATTTCAAATCTCAAATTTGAAATTTCAGATTCTTTCCTTGCGCCTTGCACCCTGTGCCCTGAGCCTGTCTGCGGAAAGCTTTATCCTAATAGAAACACTGAGCCCCATAATATTACCAAATGGTATTACATGAGGTCATCACGTATCGGTAAAATCCGTCGGCGGATTCTTCAGGAACGGCCTGAACATCTCTTTGTTGTTGCATTTTATATATGCGTCGTCTGCGCTTATCCTCTTTGCCTTCAGGTGATCCATTATGGCGTCGTCAAGGGTCTGCATGCCGTATTTCTTTCCTGTCTGCATTGCGGAGGGTATCTGGAATGTCTTTGACTCCCTTATCAGATTTCGGACCGCAGGAATGGCAATCATGATCTCAAGGGCAGCAGTCCTCCCCTTCTTGTCGATCCTCTTGAAAAGATTCTGCGCCACAACGGCCCTTAAACCGTCCGCCAGGGTGTTCCTTACCTGGGCCTGCTGATTCTCCGGGAATACTTCAATGATACGGTCTACGGTTTTCGCGGCGCTTGTCGTATGAAGGGTTGCAAAGACCAGATGCCCGGTGGCAGATGCCTCCATTGCAAGCGTCATGGTCTCAAGGTCCCTCATTTCGCCCACCAGGATGATATCCGGGTCCTCCCTCAGAGCGCCTCTGAGCGCCGCGGAAAACGACCTTGTATGCATGCCCACCTCACGGTGGTTTATGATCGCCTCCTTGCTCCTGTGGACAAACTCTATTGGGTCCTCGATTGTAATAATATGATCCTTGCGCGTCCGGTTTGCCTCATCGATAATCGCCGCAAGGGTTGTTGATTTGCCGCTGCCTGTAGGACCTGTTACAAGCACCAGCCCCCTTGGCAGCGATGCCAGCCTCCTCACAACAGGCGGCAGGCCTAACTGTTCGCAGGTTAAGATGGTGGATGGTATCTCTCTGAAGACGGCCCCTATACCCCATTTCTGCTGAAAGAAGTTCGCCCTGTATCTGGCAAGACCGGGGATTTCATAGGCAAAATCGATATCGCCTGTCTCTTCAAACGTCTTTACCTTTTCTTCGGGCGCTATCTCATACAGCATCGCCTTGAGACCGTCATTATCAAGCTCCTTGTATTTTACCCTTGTCAGTTCACCCTGTATCCTAAGCACCGGCTGCTGGCCGGTGATCAGATGAAGGTCCGAGGCCCCCTGCTCATTCATCAGTTTAAAAAAGGCATCAATCTGTGCCATATATGCTCCTCCGAGAAAGTAAGTGCCCTATTATAAACAAAAAAGAAATGCTTATTCAACATTAAATTAGCCGGAAAAAGGACAAGGGTTAAAGGGTAAAGGATAAAGTTCAGGGTTCACGGTTCACAGTTAAAGGTTAAAGGGTAAAGGGAAAAGTCATTTATCACGAAAGCCCGAAACTTAGAAGGCACGAAAGAGGTCTGTTTTCTTCAAATCCTTTCTTCGTGTTTTCGCACTTTCGTGTTTTCGTGATTAATTCTTTCTGTTGTTTGCTTTTCAGTTACCTGCATTCCAGTTTGATTATCCTTTCACCTTTAACCTTTATCCTTTCTCCTCTGTCCAACTGCTTTATACATTACTACCGCATCCTGTCCTTCAGGATAAAAATTTCTTTTGATCTCCAGGTCTCTGTATCCGGTCTTTTCGTAAAGCCTTCGCGCCTGCATATTATCAACCGCGGTATGCAGAAACAGCCATTTGATATTGAGCGGTTCCGATCTTGACTCTATAGCCCTGAGAAGCATCCCTCCGATCCCTTTGCCCTGTCTTTCCGGCTCCACAGCTATGCCCAGCAGTTCTGATACATCCTGCAGATCAAATCTCTCGGACGGTCCGCTCAGCATCGCGAACCCTATCGGCATCTTATCCATGCACGCAATAATGGTACTTACATCATTGCCCAACCGGAACCATCCGGAAAGGATGTCCTCATAGGGTCCGTAGACTGTGAACACATCTCTGCTTAATCTGCCGATAAAGCGGCTGTCCGAGATCGCGGCATTCCGCAAAGTAACGCACAGCTCAGACGGACTCCTGCGCGCTTGTCCGCTGTTCAGGGCGCATGATGACGACACATTGATCTCATCAGGGAAATGGGCCGTACCCGTGAATTGTTTATATTCGCCAAAATATCTGTATCGATTGCCCATAATAACTTCGTAAAATATACATTGCGTCTAATATAATACAGCATTAGCCTCCTCCCCTCTAAGGGGAGGATTAAGGTGGGGTCTTTTAAGGTGTTCCTTCATCGATGTCTTAAGACCCCCTCCAGCCTCCCCCTAAGAGGGGGAGGAATTTTGGTTCCAGAGTATCCAGATTAGAAGATGCTGCAATACTTATGACGTCATATATAAATAGTCTTAATGAATTTTACATGTATCCTGTTTAGTAATGGTTACGGCCCCGCTTCCTTCGATTGCTGCAATATCCAGGAGTAAGACCAATGAGAATTCTAATATTTACCGATCTTGACGGTACACTCCTTAATCATGACGATTATTCCTTTGAAGACGCCTTGACGGCATTAAACAGAATCAATAAATCACATATTCCTTTGATCCTGACGACCAGCAAGACCCGAAGGGAAACAGAACTCCTTCAGAATGAGATGGGTATAGATGATCCGTTTATTATAGAGAACGGGGCAGCAATCTATTTCCCTCCCAAATACACAGATTTCTTTATTGACGACTCTCAACATGAACCGCCCTTTCAGATCATGCAGATAATCCAGTTAGGCATCAGCTATGACAGGATAAGGGCTTTTATCGAGGAAATCCGGGATCAATTCAATATTCGCGGATTTGGCGATATGTCTGCCCAGGAAATTTCTGACATGACGGGTCTTCCTTTAAGAAGGGCAGAATTTGCAAGGGCGCGTCAATATACCGAGCCGTTCATAATGGATCAGGATGCGGATATATATATGCTTCAGGGCCTTGCGGTTGAACGGGGCATAAAGATTACAAAAGGCGGAAGATTTTATCATATGATCGGCGTGAATCAGGATAAGGGGGAGGCAGTAAAAATGGTCCGCGATATTTTTGACCGGAAGCACGGAGAAAAACATCTGACAATCGGCATAGGCGACAGCATCAATGATGTGCCGATGCTTAACAATGTGGATTTCCCGGTTCTAATCCCCCATCCCGAGAGAGGATATATGGAAGCAACCTTTCCCGGCCTTATAAGGGCAGGGGAGCCGGGTTCAAAAGGATGGAATGACGTCATTGAGAGGCTTTTAAATGAACTTGAGGCAAGCAATACTTGAAATATACAGGGAAGGGTTGACTGCCGTACTTCCCGGAAACCTGATACGTGATGCCGTCACTGTCACAGATGACGGATTGATTATTGAAGAAAAGGGTTTTCCGATCAATAAGGGATCGCGGATTCACGTCTTCGGAAGCGGGAAGGCATCCATAGGGGCTGCAAAGGTCCTTGAAGAAATGATGATGGACAGGATCGCCGGAGGCCTGATTGTTTCAAATTACAATGACTCATCTCTTAAAAAAATTGAGGTCTGTGTTGGTTCCCATCCCATTCCGGATGAAAGAAGCCTTCATGCCGCTGATCTCCTCATAGATAGATTATCTGAGCTTTCAGAACAGGATATTTTTATCTATATTCTTTCAGGAGGCTCATCGGCATTAATTGAAAGACCTGTTCCACCCCTTACTATCGAAGACCTTCAGACAGTATCAACATTCCTTATGAATGCCGGGGCATCCATAGATGAACTGAACGCAGTTCGAAAGCATCTTTCATTGATCAAAGGCGGGCGTCTGACAAAGGTGACAAAGGCAAAAGGAGTAGTGCTGGTTATTTCAGATGTGATCGGTGATGACCTTGAGACGATAGGCTCAGGGCCTTTCTACAGGGATCGTTCGACCTTTACTGATGTATGGACTATCTTATTGAAATACAGACTATGTGATCAGTTGTCACCTGCCGTCTGCATCCTTATCGAAAGGGGCATTGCCGGACAGGTTGAGGAAACGCCCAAAAATGAATCTTTACAGATCGACCATATCATTATCGGCAGCAACTTGAAGGCATTACAAAGGGCAAAGGAAAAGGCCGAGTCTCTTGATATGACTGCGCATATCCTGACATCACGGCTCAGAGGAGAGGCAAAAGAGATCGCAAAGGCCATTATTGCAATGGGTGAAGAGATTAGTGCAAATCTAAATCCATTTGATATGCCTGTCTGCCTGATCTTCGGCGGGGAGACTACTGTGACTGTTAAGGGGAACGGAAAAGGAGGAAGAAATCAGGAGATGTGCCTGTCCGCACTGCGTGAAATAGGGAATCGTTCTGATATGGTCTTTTTAAGCGCCGGCACTGACGGGATTGACGGCAACTCGAAGGACGCAGGGGCTGTGGTTGATTGTAATAGCTATAAGCGTATCGAGGAACTCGGTCTGAAAATCGACGATTATCTGAAAAGAAACGATTCAAGTACCCTTTTTGAGCAGACAGGGGACCTGATCACCACGGGACCTACGGGCATAAATGTGATGGATATCACCATATTGTTGATAGGAGGGAGTATATGACAGCAAGCATGAGATTTTCAACTGCCTTAAGGCCGCATGTTCGAAATAAAATTGAACAGCTGGGGCACACTGACATCGTGATCGGCGTACCGTCCTATTCCAGCGCCTCTTCCATTGAGAATGTCCTTAAGACGATCTTCAAGGGGATTAAACGTTTTTATCCGGACCGCAAGGCGTTTATTGTCATTTCAGACGGCGGTTCGACCGATGATACAAGAGAACTGTCCAGGCTTGTTGATCCGAAATCCTACAATATCGAGAGCATAGTGACGATCTACCGGGGGATCCCGGGCAAAGGTTCCGGATTAAGGGCTGTCCTGGAGATAGCCTCTTTTCTGAAGGCAAGGGCGGTGGCCTTCTTTGACTCGGACCTGATGTCCATCACGCCTGAATGGATCAGAAATCTGCTTGACCCTGTTATGGAGGGATATGATTTTGTTGCGCCGGATTATAACCGATATAAACTGGACGGCACCATCACCAATACCATTGCCTATAATCTGACGAGGGCGCTTTACGGCCAGAAGATACGGCAGCCGATAGGCGGAGATTTCGGCGTTTCCCCTGGACTGGTAAAGCATTACCTGAACCAGGACGTATGGGAAACGGATATCGCCAAGTTCGGGATCGATATATGGATGACAACATCAGCCATTGTTGGAGGGTTCAGGATCTGCCAGGCCAGACTGGGGGCAAAGGTCCACGGCCATAAGGACCCCACTGCCGATCTCGGCCCCATGTTCCGCCAGGTCGTTGGAACAACATTTCAACTGATGGAACAGTACCAGGATTACTGGATGAATGTTAAGGGCTCCAAAGATGTGCCATCAATAGGAGAGGCCGTCGGTCAGGAGGCAGAGCCATTTGATATTGACCATGGGAGCCTTATTGAATATTTCAGAGTCGGTATGAAGAATTTCGGTGGTGTCTGGCAGAATATCCTTGCAGAAGAAGACCTGAAAGTGATCAATGAACTAGCGCGAATCGACAAGCTTGAAGAGTTTGATATGCCTATTGAGACATGGGTTCGAATTGTATATCAGTATGCCGGGGCATTCCATGAGTCATCCAGACAGCGTTTCAAGGTCCTGGACACCATGATTCCGCTCTATTACGCCCGGATTGCATCGCTGATCAATGAGGTGAAGGATAAAAACGCAAAGGAGGCTGAACATCATTTCGAAAACCAGGCAAAGACATTTGAAACCCTTAAGGACTATATGATCGAGATATGGAAAAGGAAAGGAGGTCCATGAAATGGCGGATTTCAGTGAGAATGGCATTATTACTACATTGCAAAACCTGAAGGACCGACCGGTCAAGGACTTCAACAGGGAATTGAAGATCATTTCGAAAGAAAGAAAAATGGTCCTTCTTCTGCCCGCACTTGTCTCGGAGTTTGACGGACCGGCGATGTCTAACATTATTAAAGAACTTATGGGCGTGAATTACCTTCATAAA
>JBFYXR010000162.1:0-2952 GCA_041310455.1 Desulfobacteraceae bacterium
ACTCTGGATTCCCGCTTTCGCGGGAATGACAGTTCCAGGTTCTCTATTCATATATATAGCGAATAGAGCATTTTTATTTGCTCTCATGAGCAATTGCATCATTGTTTTGGACAAGATTGGTGTTTTATAAGACATATAGTGCATTGCGTAATTCAACTATTAACATCATAAGGAGGTCGGCAATGAAGAAGGAGATTACTGCGCAGGAGCTTAACACCGAGGGTTTTATTAATGAAAAGGTCGGGGAGATTCAGGCCGCTGTCGGGGATGGGCTTGCAATTAACGCCCTCTCAGGGGGCGTGGATTCGTCCACAGTCACGATGCTCGGTCACAGAGCTTTGGGAAAGCGACTCAGGACCTTATTTATCGACAACGGCATAATGCGTGAAGGAGAGCCGGAACAGGTGGTTGAATTTTTCAAGAAACTCGGCGTAACTGTAGAGATCATCGACGCGCGCAAAGAGTTTTTCTCCGCACTCAAGGGAATCACGGACCCGGAAGAGAAACGTGAGGCTATTACCCAGACATTCTATCGGCATGTATTCGGACGAGCAGTAAAGGAAAGCGGGGCAAGGCACCTTTTACAGGGGACAATACTGACCGATATCGACGAGACGGTAGCGGGGATCAAACGGCAGCACAATGTATTCGAGCAGCTCGGCATTAATCCGGAGGAGGCCTTCGGTTACCGCATACTGGAGCCTCTAATTCAGCTTCGCAAAGACGGTGTAAGAAAACTCGGCAAGGCACTTGGCCTTCCGTCGGCACTGTTCGAACGCATACCCTTCCCCGGCCCTGCCCTTGCGGCACGCGTGATAGGCGAAGTCACACCGGAGCGCATTGAAACGGTCCGCAAGGCAACAGTTATCCTGGAGAATCTGCTCAAGGGTTCCAGGGCATTCCAGTACATGGCCATCCTTCATGAAGACCGCGTCACCGGCATGCGTGACGGCAAGCGTGATTTCGGCCAGCAGATCGAAGTCCGCTGCTGGGACAGCATTGATGCGCGAACCGCGACACCGACTAAACTCTCCTTTGACATGCTGGAAAAAATCGCGGGTGAGATTACAGGCAAGGTGCCGGGCGTTGTCAGTGTCACGTATAACATTTCCTCAAAACCGCCATCTACGATTGAGGCGGTATAATTTATTTACTATTTGATTTTACATCGCCAGGGAGAGAATTTTCATGAAAAAGTTAATGGTCGCATTATTAAGTCTCATCTTTCTTTTTTCAACCGCTTTTTCTGCCGGGGCTGCCGATACAAAGGCATCACAGGAGAAGAAAAGCTCTACTGCCAAAACGGTTGAAAACATTAAGGTCGATGTCCTTGTAATCGGAGCAGGAGCTGCCGGTCTGGCGGCCGGAGCAGCAGCAAAGGCAAAGCTGAGAGATACCGGACGTGTAGTGATCCTGGAAAAAAATTCCTATATAGGAGGCAACTCCGCTTTAAATATCCGTTCTCCGATCAGGGTCCCCGGTACCGGCTCAGGTATGCCCGGCATGATGGGCCAGGCAAACAGTTCTGATCCCCAGGCGCTCGCTGACGCCCAGTTTCAGAAGCTGATGGATTACTCCCACTACAGGACAGACCTCCCGCTCATCCGGAGACTGGTATTGTCAGCACAAACCTCGACGGATTGGCTGTGGGGCCTTCTTTCTGATGAGGAAAAGCAGAAGTTGAAGGATGCTCAATCTTCAGGGGTCCAGCAGATGGGCCCCCAGAGTGGAGAGCGATACTCTGCTGCTATGGGCAGGCTATGCAGGGATCTGGGCGTTGAGATCATGACAAGCACAAAGGCTGAAAAGCTGGTCACTGACAGGAGCGGCGCCGTAGTCGGCGTAAGGGCGGAAGGCAAGGACAAGGACTATAATATATCTGCCGGGGGTGTTGTTATAGCCACCGGAGGATTCATAGGAAACCTTGAGATGATGAAACAGTTCTTTTTCCCTGCCGATGACAATATCTATAATGAAATTTATATCAAGGGTGAAAAGCATACAGGCGACGGGATACTGATGGCGGGGGAAATCGGAGCAGCCCTTGATGCCACTGTCGCGTTTGAAACGACCTTCGAGCCTATTCCATGGGAGGTGTCCGATGTTGACACGCTCAGGACCTTCACTAACAGGAATAATGGTGAACTTATCTGGTTGGATGGGAAAGGAAAACGCTTTGCCAACGAATCCATAACCGATTCATTGAATTCCCGCCAGGGCCTCTATCAGCATGCCTACTATATTGTTTTCGATGCAAACATAAAGCAGCACATTATCAATAAAAAATCATCCGGTCCCGGCGGGATGCCTGGCTCCGGGGCACCAGGTGCGGCTGGAGGACAGGCCCAGGGCGGAGTGCCCGGAGCAGCAAGCGGACAGGCAGCTGTCGGGGCACCTGCCGGTATGGCCGGGATGCCCGGAGGCATGGGAGGAGGACAGTCCTGGGAGGACCTTGATAAGCAGATTCAAAAACAGATTGATCAGGGATACGCAATAAAGGCGAACACACTGGATGAGCTTGCAAAGTGGATAGGCTGCGATCCTGATGTTTTAAAGGCAACGATTGCGGAATACAACAGGGACTGCGAAAAGTGCTATGACAGCCTTCTTCTGAAATCCGCCTCAAACCTTATCCCGCTGAGCAAGGGACCCTATTATGCAATTAAGAATAAGCTTGCCATACACCTTACCCATGGCCCACTCAGGGTCAGTGCTGAACTGGAAGTGGTTGACAGAAACCATGACCCCATCCCCGGACTTTATGCTGCGGGTTCCGATATCGGCGGCGTGGAAAATGATACATACGCGGGTGTAGTCCCGGCCCACTCCTCGGGATGGGCGCTGGCAGGCGGACGCATTGCCGGAGAAAACGCGGCAGCCTACGCAAAATCGAAAAAGAAGTAAATTTATAAGATACAGCATCAACCCCCGCATGGTGTTTAACCCTCACAT
>JBFYXR010000165.1:0-9875 GCA_041310455.1 Desulfobacteraceae bacterium
CCTCTGAGCGGTATTTCTCAGCGATCTGCTTGCGTTCAGCAATCATCCTGGCGTAAACGGACTGCTGGACATCCTCCACATAGTTTAACATCTTGATTTTGACATCAACCAGCTCAACGCCGAATTTTTCCAGCTTGGGCTGTGCCTGTTCAATTATTATATCTGTTATTTTCTGTCTCCCTACGGTGACTTCCCCAAGAGAGCTCTTCTCATTCACTTCTTCAAGCCCTGCCTCAAATGTGTCCATCTCCCTGTTGGTCATCCTGACCGTCTCGATGAGAGAGTATGAGGTAATAAGATTGCGTACCGCCGGATCAATAATATCATCCAGGCGCCCATAGCCGTTGGTGACATTATTTACAGACTGAAAGAATTTCAATGGATCAACGATCTTCCATCGCGCGAAGGTATCCACCAGCAGAAATGTCTTATCCAGTGTGTTTACCTGACCAGGTTCACCGTCCCATTCCAGGAGGTTCTTGGGAAAATAATTTGCCTTTTGAATAAAAGGCGTCTTGAATTTAAGCCCGGGGTCTTTCTTGGCATCGCCGATTGCCTTGCCGAATTGCGTTATCACCACCTGCTCCGTCTCATCAACTACATAGGCGGAGTTGAAAAAGACTATTATTAATATCGCCGACGCAATGACTATATGCTGTATCTTCATTTTTCACCTCCTGAAACCTGTGTCTGCCCAAGGGTTCCCATATTCAGGAGGGGGACTAAATTCTTCTGATTGGAATCGACGATAATCTTATTTCCCATCTTGGGGAAGAGATCCTTCATGGCCTCCAGATAGAGTCTCCTCCTGGTGACATCCTTTGCTTTGGCATATTCCTGATAAAGGGACATGAATCTCGCAGCATCGCCCTTGGCCTTATTGACGCGATCCAGGGCATATCCTTCAGCCTCTTTGATCGTCTTTTCCGCATCGCCCTTCGCCTGAGGTATAAGCTTGTTATATGCCTCGCGAGCCTGATATATCGACTTTTCTTTTTCCTGGACTGACTGGTTCACCTCATTAAAAGACGGTTGCACAGTCTCCGGGACATTTGTTTTTTTCATCTCTATGGTAGTAACGTAGATGCCTGTCTCGGCCTCATCCAGTTCCTTCTGCAACAGCTCCCTGGCCTGCACCGCAATATCATCCCTCTTGCTGATTACCTCATTAATGCTCCTGTCTCCGACAACAAGTCTCATTGTCGCCTCGGATAGATCTCTTAGTGTGCCTGTAACGTCGCGCACCTTGAACAAAAACTTATAGGGATCGTTTATCCGGTACTGTACTATCCATGGAACAACCGCCACATTCAAGTCTCCGGTAAGCATTAACGATTCCTGTAGATAGGCGGAATCCGGGGCATATTGTGTTTTAACACCGGCCGCAACTGTCCGGGTCCCGAATTCCTCTGTAAATACACGCGTTACTCTTACCTTGGTAAGCTTCTCAATGCCTATTGGCATCTTAAAATGAAACCCCGATGAAGTGGTCCTGACATACTTCCCGAATCTTTGCACTATGCCTACCTCATCAACCGCAATCGTATACACCATCGTGTAACCGAGCATAAGGACTAAAAGGGCTGCCGCAATAATCCACACCCCGCCGAATTTGCCCTTCATATCCTTGAATTTTCCGAGGATCTCATCCATCTGGGGCGGAGGCGCCCCGGGCCTTGATCTCTTCTGCTGCTGCAACTTTTCCCAATCCCAAGCCATAACAATTCCCCTATTTTAAATTTATTTATATTATGCTATCTTAATGGCTGACAGATCTTTAGTCAAGGAATTAACCCGTAACAATGACCCAGAAAAAAGATACCTTCACACCTTTAAAGGACATCATCTCAGGCCTGATGAAAGACACGGAGCTGCCCTTCAACCCTGCCGATGCCAGGATATGGTCGGTGTGGGAGGAGGCTGTGGGCTCTGGCATTGCCTCTCATGCCCGGCCTTCATGGATAAAGAATGGCTCTCTGAGGGTCAATGTGTCCGACTCTGTATGGCTCCAGGAACTTGAGTATGTTAAGGAGACAATTATTGAAAAACTGAACGGAAAGATGGGCAGAACCGCTGTTCAGAGGATAGACTTCAGGTTCGGCCCTCTATAGAATACTCACCCTGGTCCAGCAGGGGCGGCAATATCTTTAAACCGGGCCTGCCGCCAAGATACGCCTCTACCATGGCGAGTTTTGCCTCAGACTCCATACCCGGATAGATTATCCTCAGCCTCTTGGGCTCCATACCCATGCCTCTCATCCTGATCATAAGATCATTAAGACGCTCCACGGGATATATCATGGCAAGCCTGCCTTTTGGCCTGAGCACCCTTTTTGCAGTGTCAAGGATATCGTCAAGAGAGGCAAGTATCTCATGCCTGGCTATCGCCCTCTGCTGATCGGGATTGATCCTTCCGCTGTCTTTCCTGCGATAGGGGGGATTGCAGACTACTACATCGGCCCATGATGCCGAAAGAGGCGGGTTGCGGATGTCTCCCATGATAACGCTCATCCTTTCTGAAAAACCGTTCAGCAGGGCGTTCCGGGCGGTCTGATAGGCCAGGCCCCACTGGATCTCAAGCCCGTAGGCGCGCCCGGCAGGTCTCCTGAGAAGCAGCATCAGCGGTATTATCCCGCACCCCGCGCCGAGGTCCAGTACAACATCGTCCTGTTTTATGGTTACGAATTCGGATAAAAGGACGGCATCAATGGAGAAACGATATCCGGTGCGGGACTGGATCAGCCTGAGATCTCCGCTCATGAAGTCATCGATGGACTCGTCAGGCAGGAGATTGATATCACTGGACCTTGATTGTTTCATAGGGATCTATCTTGTTAAAGACCAGACCTGATATCACCTTGGGGTAAAAAAAGGTTGACTTGCGCGGCATCGTAAGAAAATCGCCCGCGACATCCCTGACCTGCTCGATCCTTGTAGGGTTTAGCAGGAAAGCCAGCCTGCAGTCCCCCGATTCTACAAGGGATATGGAGTCAGCCATATTGCTGACATATTTGATCAGCCTGTCATTATCCAGATCCTCCTTTGTGAAGCCCAGACAGTTGTTAAGTATAAGCCTGGTCAGCACAATGACGTCCAGTTTTTTCAGAGACGGGTGAAGCGCCTCTTCTTCCCTGTCCATAGCACCCGGAAGGAGCGAAAGAATAAAATACCTGTCGGAATCATGGTAATAAAACCCGATGGCCGAGTTGTCCTGTCCCTTTGCTTCAAGGGTCTTCCCGAATTCAAAACATCTTTCTCCGCCGCCCTGTTTCGGAACCGGCATCTCATCTATGGCGAAATATTCTCCGGCCTTTCTTAAAAAAGAGTCCCCGTCAAACGCCCCGTATTCCTTTATCAGCCTGTTAGTGGCAAGTATTGTGAGCCCCTTGTCATTCATGTCTGAAAGATACATCATGACATAATTATAGGCCTTATCCCCTTCAGAGGAGCCGTGCTTTTCTCTCATCAGGTTCCTGAAATTTCTTGATGTCTCATATCGGTGATGTCCGTCCGCGATAAAGATCGATTTGTCCTTCATGGCCTCAGCCGCCTTTTTAAAGAATGCCTGATCCGTTATTATCCACATCCTGTGGCTTGTGCCGTCCCTGAAGTTAAAGGAGGCATCAGGTTCGGCTTTTACTGCCTGTGCAGAACAGCCGGATATGATGTTTGAGGTATCATCAAAAAGGCCGAAGACCTGGCTAAGCTGGGCGTTACATGTCTTCATGAGTTTCAGCCTGTCGTCCTTGTGCGCTGAGAAGGTCTTTTCATGGGGCAGTATGACCTTTGAACCCTCATCCTCTATACGCACAAGTGTTATCAGCCCCCACCTTGTCCTTTTCCCTTTCCCGTCTCCCGGGTCATAGTCATGGGCAGTGAGATACATTGCAGGCATCTCGGACCTGACAAGAATAGCTTCCTGTTCCCATTTCTTCATTTCATGGGCAGACCTTATATAACGGTTATCCGAGTCCGAATCGCTGCTCCTCTTCCTCCCCAGGATAAGCCTTATGACATTATTGGGATGGGCATTATGATATTCCTCCTGCTCCTGTTCATTGATTACATCATAGGGCGGCGCCACGAGCCTGGACATGTCACCCAGTTTTTTGAAATTATATGTCAGCCCCCTGAAGGGCGCAATTATTGCCATATTAATAAATCTCCTTAGGTTTTGAAAATTGGAATCCGGATCGATCTGATTTTAGAATTTAATAGACATTTTAATAGGTCATTTCCTACCAGATCACACTGACTTGTCAAGATAATTCAGATTCATAAACGGCAGCTGTTTTATGCCGGTTGCATTTCACTTCCATATGGATATAATAAATCACTTTTTGATCATATAACCATCAAAAAAGGCTTATGGCGCAAGGATCAAGGTAAGACGCTAAAAGCGCCAACATAAAACCTTAACCCCTGTGCCCTTTGCCTTGCACCGTAAACCCAATACTATAAACCTTACACCGTAAACCTTATACCCTATGCCTCAACTTTTAAAAGGAATATCCGCATATGCCCTATTCCACGGAAAAACCAGGACCTCATTCTAAAATAGAAGAACCGGACCTCATAATTGAAGGCGGCACCCTCCTCACCATGGTCGAAGGCGACCCACCCCGTTATAACACAAGCGTCCACATCAAAAGAGACAGGGTAATCGGCGTAATACCCTCCGGTGCGATCCCCTCCCCTGCCGGGGTCGAAATAATCAAGGCTGAAAACTGCATTGTCATGCCCGGTCTTGTTAACGGGCACTGCCATACTGCAATGACCATATTCCGGGGATATGCCGATGACCTGCCCCTCAGGGAATGGCTCTTTGACAAAATATTTCCAGCGGAGGCTGCCCATGCAACCCCTGAAAACATATATTGGGGAGCGCTTCTCGGGTGTCTTGAAATGATCGCATCAGGCACAACCTCGTTTATGGACGGCTATTTTTTTCAGGATGAGACTGTCAGGGCCGTGCATGAATCAGGTCTCAGGGCTCTTATAGGCCAGGGGGTAATCGATTTCCCTGCACCGGGTGTAAGCGACCCCAGGGAAAACCTCAGGAGAGCCGGAGAATACATCGGGAGATACCTTCAATTCTCCGATCTCATCACGCCAGGCATCTTCTGCCACAGCCCTGCAACATGCTCCGCCGGAACCCTTGTAAAGGCCATGGACCTTTGCATGGAGAATTCCCTGCCCATGCAGATCCATCTTTCAGAGACCCTTGATGAAGTGCATGAAATCATCAGAAAAACGGGGAAACGTCCGGTAATTTACCTGAATGATCTTGGAGTCCTCAACAAAAACCTTATCGCTGCCCATGCAATACACCTTTCTGACGAGGAATTTGAAACTATTTCTCAGAAAGGCGCCCGCATTGTGCACGTCCCTGAGAGCAACATGAAGCTGTCATCAGGAGTCGCGAGGGTTTCTGACATGTTAAAAATCGGCATAAAGCCGGGACTCGGAACTGACGGCTGTGCCTCAAACAACAACCTGGACCTCTTTAAGGAGATGGACACTGCCGCAAAGCTGGGGAAGGTCTTCACTGGAAATCCGGTCAACATGAGCGCCGCAACCGTTCTTAAAATGGCCACCTCGTGGGGCGCTGAATCGATGGGGCTTAAAGATATGACCGGCACTATCGAAAGGGGGAGAAAGGCTGATATTATAGTTGTCGATGCACGGAGCCCCCATATGACACCTTTATACAACCCTGTTTCTTCTATTGTTTATTCCGCGAACGGCAGTGATGTTAAGGATGTTGTTGTTAATGGAAAGGTTCTGATGAAAGACCGTGAATTTCTTACCCTTGACCGGGAAGAAATCATGGACAGGGTGAGGGCCATCAGCAGGGGCATCAAATGAAATTTGACAATCCCGAACAGAAAAGGTAATTAGACACCGCAGCAAAAAATTAGACATATATCAATATCCATGTAAAACATTTTTTAAGAAAAGAATATTATGATAAAAAATAAAAAGACAGCTTATTACCTTATTCTTATACCCTTTGCAGTAATACTCGGGCTTTTCATCTGGTTTTTCACAACCATTTTTGAGGGTGAAAAACCGCTTTTAGCCGTTGACCCTCTACCTGATTTCATCTCAAAAAAACAGGCGTTTATTGTAAAGGCCGGCGATACGAAGAGGGGGCTCAAGGCAATAAAGGCAACCTATGTCCATGGCGGCAAGGAGGAGATAGTCCTTGATGAAAAATTTTCATTTGAGGGGCTCCTGAACGGCAAAGGGATGCATGATTATGAAAAGGAGTTTGTCATAGACCCTCAGACCCTTCGACTTGCTCAGGGGTCAATGGATCTAACCATACAGGTGTGGGATTACTCGAGGAAAAACGGCGGCGACGGCAACACAACCGTCGTGAGTCACAGCATGGTGATTGATACAATGCCCCCCACAATAAGGCCTCTGAGCCAGATGCATAACATAAATCAGGGCGGCACGGGTCTGGTTGTTTACAAGGCATCTTCAGACACACTGGAAAGCGGGGTATATGTGGACGACCTTTATTTTAAAGGATACCCTGCCGCGGATGATCCCAAGAACGAAAACTACGTGGCCTATTTCGCGATCCCTTCAAATATTAAAGCCAACCCGGCAATACGCCTCTGGGCAAAGGACAAGGCCGGAAATACAATAACCACACCCTTCAGCTGTCTCGTCAAACGGATGCAGTTCAGAAATGATGACATGAACCTGTCCGATACATTTCTTCAAAAGGTCCTCCCCTATTTTTCGGGTGAAATTGACCCGGGCGCCAGCGACATCGATAATTATCTTAAAATTAACAGGGAACTTAGAAAAACGGATAATGCCCTTATTTATGACCTTATGAAAGACGTAAGCAGGGAAAAGCTCTGGGACGGCTCATGGCTGAGGCTCAAAAACTCGGCGCCCATGGCAAGATATGCGGATCACAGAAGATATTTATACAACGGCAGCCTTGTAGATGAACAGGACCATATGGGAATTGATCTGGCTTCGCTCGAAAACTCACCTGTTGAGGCGGAAAACAGCGGCAGGATACTCTTCGCGGAAAGAAACGGCATTTATGGCAACATGGTTGTTATCGATCATGGCCAGGGGATAGCGTCTCTCTATGGTCACTTGAGTGATATCCTCGTAACAAAGGGCCAGGATGTCAAGAAAGGTGATATAATAGGCCATACAGGCCAGACGGGCCTTGCGGGAGGAGATCACCTTCATGTGAGCATGCTTGTCCATGGCGTATTTGTCAATCCCATTGAATGGTGGGATGACCACTGGATACAGGACAACATCACATCTAAGTTGGAGCTGATAAAGAATCAGTAGTAGTCATTTGGAAAAAGAATCCCCCTTACAAAAACGTATAAAACGCCACATCATTGGCCGGACACATTCCTTTTTTGTTGCAGTGACCCCCGGCCTGGAGGCCCTTTGCCTGGAGGAATTAAGGTCCCTGCCGCTCTCAGCAAACGCATTTTCAATGGCTAAGGGGGGGATCGAGTTTGAAGGACGCCTGCAGGACTGCTATATCGCCAACCTGCATCTCAGGATCGCGAACAGGGTTCTGATGCGGATAGCCGGCTTCAAGGCATCCAATTTCAGCCGCCTTGAAAAAAAACTCGGTTCAATTCCTTGGGAACTCTATATTTCCAGGGGTGTCATCCCTGAAATAAATACCTCCACAAAACATTCCAGGCTTTACCACAAGGATGCAATAGATGAGAGGGTCAGGTCCTCAATCGTCAGCCGCAGTGTGCTTGCTGAATTTCATGAGGACGACGGCGGACCCCGCACATTGTTTCCCCAGCAGGTCTTTGTTAGGGTGGTTGATGACATGTTCACCATCTCGCTTGACAGCAGCGGTGACCTCCTCTACAAACGGGGATTAAAAGAGCATAACGCCATTGCTCCAATCAGGGAAACCATTGCCGCCGCAGCACTCAGGATGGCCGGATTTAATGGCAATGAGCCGCTCCTTGACCCAATGTCAGGCTCCGGAACATTTTCCATTGAAGCGGCCATGATAGCTACAAAGACGCCTCCTGGTTATTACAGAAATTTCTCCTTTATGGACTGGCCGTGCTTCAGGCCTGAAAGATGGAAACACATCAGACGGGAGTCAGAAATTAATATCGTGGAGCCTGCGCATCAAATGATAGCAGCCTCTGAAAAGGATGCGGCATCATATGCAGCGCTTGAAGAGAGAATAAAATTTTTCGCTCCCCTGAGGGAGATTAGCGTATTAAAAATGGATTTCTTTGATATGAGAAGAAAGGATATCATGATAATATTTAATACGGATCTGCCCGGGCTTATTATTATCAATCCTCCCTATGGGGTCCGGCTTGGAACAAAAAGAAAAAGCAGGGAGATATTCAGAAAGATTATTGAAAAACTGAGAATTGATTTCAAGGGTTGGAAATACGCCCTTTTTGTACATGACGGGGAACTGATCAGGGAAGTCCCTTTTAAAAAGACTTCGATAATCCTGGATCATGGAGGGCTGAAACTTACACTCCTTACGGGGACAGTGTGAAATGAGATAATGCGGAGGTTTTTATGCCTTATGAGCAGATTATATATAGTGTAAACGATGGCGTAGCTGTAATAACGCTCAACAGGCCGGACAGGCTTAACGCATGGACAAGGGGCATGGCCAGGGAGGTCATGAATGCCGCCCACATGGCTGAAGATGATGACACTGTCCGTGTTATTGTATTGACCGGTGCGGGCCGGGGCTTTTGCGCCGGAGCGGACATGGATGAGTTGGGAGGAGCTGCCGATGAGGCAGCCGCCGCACTGAAATCCGGCGCTGCGATGTCTGCTGAAAGACGAGTATCGCTCCTCATGGATCAGATAACAGAAAATGAATACAATCCTGAAAACAGGTACAGTATCAGAGACGATTTCCGCAAGAGATACTCGTATCTTTCAGGGATAAAAAAGCCGGTAATCGCAGCAGTGAATGGACCTGCGGCAGGGCTCGGGCTTATAATTGCACTCTATTGCGATATCAGGTTCGCATCTGAAAAGGCAAAGTTCTCCACTGCCTTTTCAAAACGCGGCCTGATCGCGGAGCACGGCATCAGCTGGATACTGCCCAGGATCGTGGGGCTTTCAAACGCCCTTGACATGCTCTATTCCTCGCGGCTTGTTACGGCGCAGGAGGCCCTCAGCATCGGCCTTGTAAACAGGGTCTTTCCTCATGAATCATTTATGGATGGGGTATTGTCCTATGCAAAGGACCTCGCAAATTCAGTTTCTCCCCGTTCGCTGTGTATAATGAAAAGGCAGGTTATGAATGGCATGTTCCAGACGCTTGCTGAGGCGTCAGAGGCCTCGGATGAAGAGCTGCTCCGCAGTCTCTCATCGGAAGACTTTAAGGAAGGGGTGGCCCATTTTCTGGAAAAGCGGCCTCCACGTTTTACAGGAAAATAATTATATATGCATCCTCCCCTGAAAGAGGAGGATGCACTATTAAAAGACCTTATAAGGAAATCAACCGCTGTACCTGTCCGCGGTCAGGAACTGGTTTTTGAAGTTCCTTGACTCACCTGTGCTCGTAACCCTGATGGCGGCCTGGTCCGATACGGGGCACTTGTTCTGACATATGCCGCACCCTATGCACAGCTCTGCGTTCACCCGGGGCTGCTTGACCGTTATGCTCGTTCCCCTTGCCGTCTTTACAACTACGTCCTCCAGGCTGATCGCCTTCTCAGGCAGGGGGCACTGCTCGTAGCATACCTGGCAGGGCCTTGCATAGGCCCAGGGCAGACACCTGTTCCTGTCTACAAATGCAAGCCCTATCTTTACCTTCTGCTTCTCTTCAAGCGTCATCTTTGTGATAGCGTCAGTCGGGCACACCT
>JBFYXR010000167.1:0-3301 GCA_041310455.1 Desulfobacteraceae bacterium
GTTCGGATGTGCTTATCCTTGATACCGCAGGGAGGCTTCATATTGACGAAGCCCTCATGGACGAGCTGGCCAGGATAAAGAAGAAGCTGAATCCCAATGAGATACTCCTGGTGGCCGATTCGATGACCGGCCAGGACGCGGTAAATGTCGCAAAGCAGTTTGACCAGCTTCTTGATATAACAGGCATAATCCTCACAAAGATGGAAGGCGATGCCAGGGGCGGGGCCGCCCTGTCCATGAAGGCGGTCACAAACAAGCCGATCAAGTTTGTCGGCACAGGGGAAAAGCTGGATGCGCTGGAGCCCTTCTTTCCGGAAAGGATGGCCTCCAGGATACTGGGTATGGGGGATGTCCTCTCCTTTATTGAAAAGGCCCAGCAGGAGTTTGACCAGAAAGAGGCCCTGGACCTTGAGAAGAAGCTGAAAAAGAGGAAATTCGACCTGGAGGATTTTCAGAAGCAGCTTGGATACATAAAAAAACTGGGCTCTATTGAAGAGATACTGGGCATGATGCCAGGCATAGGGCAGCTTAATCAACTGAAAAAGCTGAAGCCGGACGAGAAGGAACTCGTTAAAATAGAGGCCATCATCGGTTCCATGACCAGACAGGAGAGGGCTGATTACAAGATAATAAACGGAAGCAGGAGAAAGAGGATCGCAAAGGGGAGCGGGACTAAAGTAGAGGACGTAAACCGCCTGCTGAAGAATTTCGCAATGACAAAAAAGATGATGGAGCAGTTTGCCGGAGGCAAAGGCCGGATGAAGATGCCGGCGATGTTTCGTTGAAAAACCAGGGAGCTTAAAGGCAGCTGCCGGTTGTCCTGCCTTTACAGGACAGAAAGCTCCATCCTGAAATTTACGATTATTGGATGGATGCTTTTTAAAATATGGATTATAATAACAATAACATATAGGGGGTTGGTAAATTTAGATGACTGTAAGACTGAGACTAACTAGAAAAGGCGCAAAAAAAAGACCGTATTATCGCGTTGTAGCGGCTGATTCCGAGGCGCCCCGTGATGGCAGATTCCTGGATATCCTTGGATCATATGACCCGATGAAAGACCCTGCCGAGGTTAAACTCGATAAAGAGAAGGTCAGCCGCTGGCTGAGCAAAGGGGCTAAGGCGACAGAATCCGTCAACGCAATACTGAAGAGAGAGGGCTTACTTAAGGTTTCCACAACAGCAAACTGATGTGACATTCTGTTGAATTCAAAAATGGAGGTTTATGATGAAGGAATTGATAGAATTCATTGCTAAAGCGTTGGTTGATAAACCGGAAGAAGTGCTTGTCACCGAAATCGAAGGTGAACAGACCTCTGTGATTGAACTTAAGGTAGCCAAGGAAGACCTTGGCAAGGTTATCGGAAAGCAGGGGAGGACTGCGCGGGCCATGAGGACCATACTGAGCGCATCTTCCACCAAGCTTAGAAAAAGATCGGTTTTAGAGATCATCGAATAACCTTGAATGGGGCCTATTCCGAAAACCTGCTCCCTGTTGGAAAGGTGATCAGACCTCACGGGTTGAACGGACTCTTA
This sequence comes from Desulfobacteraceae bacterium, assembly GCA_041310455.1. GTDB lineage: Bacteria > Desulfobacterota > DSM-4660 > Desulfatiglandales > HGW-15 > JAFGIC01. The sequence goes on from JBFYXR010000167.1 coordinate 1,540, forward strand.
AGAATCCTTTCATATGCCGGATCCGAGGCGACTTTTCTGAAGGCGGGGACTGTTTTGCTCAAATCGGATCAGGAAGGGCTGATAGAATACAAAATAATATCCATAAATGCCCACAAGAATGCCTTTTTAATGAAGGTGGAGGGGATCTCTTCATTAGAGGATGCCGAAAAATACCGGGGGGCTGAAATCCTTATAAGAAAAGATACCTTAAGACGTGAGAACGAGGATGAATATTTCTGGTTCGAGCTCATCGGCCTTGAGGTGTATCTGGATACAGGCCGGTTTATCGGCACACTGCAGGAGATAATAAACACAGTAAGCAACGATATATACGTTGTAAAAGAGGGCAATAAGGAAATCCTTGTCCCCGCGCTGCACGGGGTGGTGCTGAAGATTGATCTTGAGAATAAAAGGATGATTATTGCCGGAGACATTGACGGGCTGCTCAATACAGATGAAGTTTGATATTCTTACTCTTTTCCCGGATTTTTTCCTGCCCTTCCTTGAGGAGGGGGTCCTGGGGAGGGCCGTTAAAAAAGGCATTCTGGATATCAGGCTGACTGACATACGCGCCTTTGCAGACGGAAGACACAAGGTTACGGACGACCGTCCCTACGGGGGCGGAAACGGCATGGTCATGAAGCCCGGCCCCATTTATCAGGCATTAAAATCCATTGAGAGGACCGAAGATCCCGCCCTGGTCATACTGCTCACGCCCCAGGGAAGGAAATTCGATCAGGCCGCGGCCTGGGACCTGGCAACAAGAAGGCATATTATCCTCATATGCGGACGTTATGAGGGCGTTGACGAAAGGATCATTTCCGGCCATGTCGACCTGGAGCTCTCCATAGGCGACTATGTCCTGAGCGGCGGCGAGCTGGGGGCCATGGTTGTGGCGGATGCCATAAGCCGCCTTATACCCGGGGTCCTGGGGGGAGAGAGGTCCACTGTAGAAGACTCCTTTGAGGATGGACTCCTGGAACATCCCCATTTTACCAGGCCGAGGAATTTCATGGGCCGGGAGGTCCCGGAGGTCCTTTTATCGGGCGACCATGAGAAGATACGTGTCTGGCGAAGGAGGGAATCCCTCAAAAGGACCCTTCAGAAAAGGCCGGACCTTTTAAAGGGCAGGTCCCTTGGGGAAGAGGACATGTCCCTCTTGAAGGATATAGAATCAAAATCGGCCGGCAAAGGATCTTGATAATTTCATGAGGCTTTATATCGGGCTGGTTCATTACCCTGTTTATAATAAAAACCGGGAAAAGATAGCCTCTGCAATAACAAATTTTGATCTTCATGACCTGTCAAGGCTGGCCAGGACATTCGGGGCAAAGAGATTATTCATAATTACCCCATTGAAGAACCAGCATGTACTTGCCGAGCGCATCTCGGCCCACTGGACAGAAGGCTATGGCGCCGGATATAACAGCCACAGAAAAGAGGCGCTTAAGACCATAAATGTTGTGGATTCCATTGAAGCTGCCATTGATACAGTTAGGGAGGCAGAGGGCGGGCAGCCGCTTATTGTTGCCACTGACGCATCAAGGCAGCCGGAGCGCGGCATCAATTACGCGCGCATGAGAGAGATACTCGGGTCTGAAAGGACCGTATTTTTAATATTCGGGACTGCATGGGGACTGCATGAGGATATCCTGAGGATGTCCGATTTTATCCTTGACCCGATAGAAGGCAACACCGATTACAATCACCTGTCTGTAAGGACAGCGGCCGGTATAATTCTGGATCGACTGGCGGGCAGGTA
>JBFYXR010000170.1:0-4022 GCA_041310455.1 Desulfobacteraceae bacterium
TCTCGTTTTGGAAAAGGGATGGCGAGCGCCGCTTGAGATCCGACAGCATTTGAGCAAGAGTGAGCGTGCTATGCTGCCCTACATGGCCGCCGGCCTCATATCCCTCGCAGATCACGTACCGGACTCCGGCTTCCAAGGCGAGCCTCAGCAAGGCCATATCCGGAGCGATATACATGACTTCTATGCCGCATTCTATCAATTCTTTTAAGGGGGAGAGATCGCCACCTGCAATAACGACAAAACGGGGTCTCTGTTTCTTGATCCAGGCAAGATGCGTCTCCCTGAAAGGGTTCTCTGCCAAAGAGACTACATTCACTGCATAAGGGCGCCCGCCCATGATCTCCGGCAGGCATCCAAGCCTCCGGTCAAGAGTCTCAGCGTCCATCAGGCCAAGGGCAATGGTGGGCAATCCGCCGGCATCGGCAACTCTTGATGCAAACTCCGGGACATCAGTGATCCAGGTCATGGCCCCCTGGATAAAGGGATATTTGGTTCCCATCTCTCTGGCTGCAGGGCTGTCTATAAAGCAATCCTTTTTCGCCTCAGCCAGGCGGCATAAGTTTCGAATCTCGCCCATAAAGGCCTTCACGGCACTCTCTGTTCCGGCCCCGAAAAGCTCAACGAAAGACCGGGCAAAGGTGGTTTCCACAGCGAGAGGGATGATCTCATCCTGGTTGAACTGGCTCTCCAGAGGATGGAGGGCCCTGGCATGCACCTGGCTTAAGAAGGAACGGCGGCTTTCTTCCGTAATCTCTGCTCCGCACAGCGAGTCCTCGAGCGTCTTGATCTCCTTTAACGCGCGCGAGTTTCCCTTGTTGAAAAGGCGGCAGGGGACCTGCAGGTCCAGGCCGACCAGATCTGTAGAATCCATGCGGAGATTGGAGAGCCGCTGGCGCTGAACATCATCAATAGCAACCAGGTCTGTCAGCCAATGGACGCTCTCGAAAACGATCCCGGTGACCCCTGTTGACAGGAATGCTGCTGCCGCTTCAGGGGTGGAGACGCCTCCCCAGATGAGGATGTCGGGTGGCTTAGAGGATGTGCGCAGCATTTCCTTGACCGCCGAATAGAGAACCAAGGTCGTCTCACAGCTCACGAATCCGGATGCCTCGCATCCTTTCAGGACTATGCGCCCGATTCCAGAGCTATCCATCAAAATCCTTGATAGGAGGTCCAGGCTTCCAATGATTGGAAAGCAACAGCGGTCTTCCGACAATTCTCTTAACCTCTGTTGAAAGATGGAAAGATCTCCTTGAAAATCCTGGGGGTGGCACTCTACCCAGATTCCGTGGACCCCTGTTTCCTTCAATAACCGCCCCAAAGATGGATCCATCAAGGCAGGGACGGAAATCTTGATATCCCTGACGTGGCCGGCAGGGTCAGCCTTTCGTAAGAAAGAACGTAACCCGTCCGCCCCCATCCTGGAGAAATCGAAGACGGCCCTGCTCCCTGTCCGCTCGGCCATTTGAATCACCGATGGGGTGATCTCCTCAGGCCGCCAGACGAAACCGATTATAGAAACCTGATGCTCAGCCACTATATACAGCCCCTTCCTTCAAGGCGATACGTTAATTTTTTAAAACTATAAAGATTTTCGGAATATTCGATATTTCTTGTATCTTTTTGCGCCCGCTTCCTCTATCAAAGAGTTGATCGACTCGTTGTCCTCCAAGGTCCAGCCCATTTCCAGATATTGATAATTCTCTTTTTTCCTCACAACCTTATATATGTGGTGGAAGGCTAACATGGGGAGTCCCAGTTGCCGGAACTTCTCCTTGATCCCGAACATCAACAACCGCAACCCATTGATCTCCCGCCGATATATTAGGAACTTCAGCAAACCCAGTAGACCGATCCGTCCGTTGAGACGCCTGAGCAAGGGGTTAATGTCGGGAAAAATCACGCAGAACGCAGCGGGCTCATCCTCATAATAGATGAAGAAAACCATGTCCGGATCCAGGAATTCCATTACGTTCTTTTGAATGTCCCGCATCTCATTATCGCTCAGGGAGACGAAACCCCAGTTACCAGACCAGGCGTCATTATATATCTCCCTGATCAGGGCAAACTCAGAGTCCGGATCCTTTGGACGAGAGGGCCTGATGTGAATACCTTTTTTTCGGGCTGTCCGTTCAGCAAGATGATCGATCCACTCGGGAAGCCGGTAATCTCCTTCCAACAGGAAAGCCAGAAGGTCTTTTTCTTTGGTGAAGCCGCACGATTCGACAAGCCCCGGGTAGTACGGCGGGGTATAGGCCATCATCACGGCAGGCGGATAATTGAATCCCTCAATGAGCATGCCCACCTCGTAATTGCTGGACGGGCTGAGCGGGCCTCTAATAAAGGTCATCCCTTTCTGACGAACCCACGCCTCCACGGAAGAGAAGAGGGCTGCCGCGGCCTCCGGATCGTCAGCACATTCAAAGAATCCCCAGATGCCCATCTTTTCGTTGTGGACCTGGTTATAATGGCTATCTATGATGCCAGCGATCCTGCCCACCGTCTGCGAACCACGCCGGGCCAGAAAGAGGATTCTCTCGGAAAACTCCCAGAAAGGGTGTCTGCGGAGGTCCAGCATCCGGCGAACCTCTTTCTTAAGGGGTGGAACCCAGTTGGGGTACTCAGCATAGATCCTCCATGGCAGATCAATGAAGTCCTTTACTTCCGATCCTCCTTCCGCCTCAATAATCTCTACGCCGGCCATAATCGTTCCCTACGAAAGGTTACCCGTTTTATGTTAGCATGTACAAAGTCTTGACAGAAATTACTATCAGTTAAGCAATTTTTCCAGTTATTTCCTACACCCATTTTCACACCAATTTCCGCTGGCTTACATTATCTTAGATTGTAGCCTGCCTTCTTTTCACTTATCAACTCCTTTTTATGCCCAAAAGGGAAGTTTCTCTGCTTAATCAGGCGACCAGTCTGATAGTCACTATTTCCCCTTTTCAGATTATTCGTAGAATATGCGTCTTCAAATGTAAAGCAATTTTTGTGGTAATTGATCATATTACGGCGCCACTCCAGACACAACCAGCTTCCGTTTCCGATGAAAGAGTTAAGCCCGATGGTTTTTCATTTGAACCGAAGCACTCGCTGTTTCGGTTCAAATTTATGGGACAGACGTAATTATTATTTCCCCTTCCTTGACGGGAGGAGATTAAGGGGAGGGCGAGATAAAACTCATTGATAATTATTGCTTTTCCCCCTCACCCTAACCCTCATCCGCGGGGGGAGAGGGAATTATTTCGATTTCGTTCCTTAGAGTATGCCGTTCACGGCATAAAATTGTTTTTTTACCGGTTGATCATACATATCACAGATAATTTAGAATTTTTAAGCAAAATATTTTCTGATATGTTATATAAAGGAGAGTTTTGAAGAGCCAGTCTGTAGCATAGAAATCATAAACTCCGCCTGTGGCGGACCTGCGGCAACCAGGAACCCGAAACGTGAAAGAGTTTAATCTTATTAATGCCCCGCTTTATGGCGCCAATCTGATTGAGGCCGGGGCAGGGACCGGTAAAACCTATACAATAGAAAGCCTTTTTATAAGGCTTATCATCGAGAAGAACTTTACAGTTGACCAGATCCTTGTTGTAACTTTCACACAGGCCGCAACTGAAGAATTAAGAGAGAGAATCAGAAACAAGCTGGTAAAGGCAAAAGAGGCCTTTGCCAAAGGAGAAAGCAGTGACGGTCTGATTGACTCCCTTTGTAAAAAATATGATGACCATGCACTTGCTCTGGATCTTATAAACAGAGCCCTCATTGATTTCAATGAAGCTTCAATATTCACCATCCACGGTTTTTGCGCAAGGATTCTTTCAGAAAACTCCTTTGAAACAGGCACTCTTTTTGATACCGAACTTGTAACCGATCAGACGGATCTCATACAGGAAGTCGCAGAAGATTTCTGGCGGATTAATTTGTATAATGCAGGGCCGGAATTTATAAGTTATTCGGTAAAAAGGCTTAAAGGGCCGGAATTTTTCTCAAGACTTCTTTCGAAGCAGGCATCG
>JBFYXR010000172.1:0-3914 GCA_041310455.1 Desulfobacteraceae bacterium
CTTCGCAGAACGATCCCGCACGAATGTGCAGGGAAGGTCGCTCCCGCACGAAGTGCGGGAATCTCGATGAGCTTCGAGGATGAGCGACGAAAGAGATCGGGGACGTAGTTCAGTTCGGTTAGAACGCCCCGCATGAGATGCGGGAAGGTCGCGAGTCTGAAAAGAGTGAGCGACGAAAGAGATCGGGGACGTAGTTCAGTTCGGTTAGAACGCCGGCCTGTCACGCCGGAGGTCGCGAGTTCGAGCCTCGTCGTCCCCGCCAAACATATCAAGCCTGTCTCAAACGAGATGGGCTTTTTTATTGAGTGGCAGGCATTCTAACCATAGAGATATCTCATGCCCTATTACGCCTACATACTGAATAGCGAACATACCGGCAAATATTATATAGGCTCTACAAGCAATTTAGAAGATCGTCTTAAACGACATAATGAGGGCCGTTCAAAATATACAAAAAGCGGCATACCATGGGAGTTGCTCTACAGTGAGCAACATCTTAACCGTTCAAGTGCTATTAGGCGAGAAAAAACAAATCAAATGTAAAAAGAGCAAAGAATTTATAGAGGCCTTGATTCGAACGTCCCGCTGACCTTCGCGGGAAGGTCGTCCCGTAGACTTCTACGGGATCGTCCCCGCCATAAATATCAAGGACTTAGCCAGTTATGGCAGGTCCTTTTTTTGTTTCCACTACCGGAACAGCGGTAAGGGCTGGCCTGCCGTCTCAAAATTAAAGAGGCCGAACATCCCCTCAAGGATGTTCGGCCTAATTAGAATTCGTTTTCGTGATGTTAGAAATGTAAGTTAGGTTGAGAGTTGAATTACCAACACGTCCTACAAACATTGTTCAACATGATATCAAAATATTGTGGTCTTGTCAAGGGTTTTGCTGCATATTGTTATTAAAACACATCAGACCTGGGATGCCACAAAGTATGCACTGCGCAGGGTCTTCTGCAAATTGCCGGCCTGGCCGCTGCAGCCCCCCAGCAGAAGGAACTTGCCCGCGCTGCCTGCGAAATTCATGGCCTCATCCATCCTGGGCCTAAGCCCGGCATAGACTACCACGCTGTCTGCCGGGATTAATTGCCGGCAAGGCTTTCAATGCCTCGCCGTTCCAGCAGCGTCCCCTGCATCTGGTACAGGTTAATCAATGCATCGAGGTAGCTCACCATGGCCCCTGATTCATCAAGCTTTGCCGCGGTAAAATTGCGCTGCGCCTGCAACACGAGAAAATTGGTTGATTTCCCGACGCGGAATTTTTCCAGTTCGGCATCCATATTTTTCTGCTGCAGCTCACGGGTCACCCTGGTTGCCTCTATCATCTGCCTGGACCTGAGCGCCTCTATATAGGCGGACCTGACGTCCAGTTCCACGAGCTTTTCCATGTTCTTCAGGGACAGCTCCATCTGCTCCATGGATTTCAATGATTTGTTATATCTTGCCTTCGCCTTTCGATTGGATATAGGCAAGGTAAAGGTGAGACCGGAGCTCAGGCTGGAATAGGGGCTTCCCGGGTCCGGCGTTGCATCGCTGAAGGACTCGGCATAGGAGCTCTTGCCGTAGGTAAGGAAAAAGTCCAGGCGCGGCAGCAGGCCGTTTTTGGTCTGTTGAATCTCCAGCTCCCCCTTCTCCATGGACAGCCTTGCCTGTTGAAGATCAGACCTGTACTTCAGTCCCAGTTCCTCATGTACGGCAACCGCATCCATAGCATCCTCCGGAACAAATGGTTTATCCGTAGCAACAGGGGTCATGGACCACATATCCTCTCCCTGCGGATTCAGCAGATAGAGGAACTGTAACCGGGCCTTTTCATAGCTGCCCTGTGCATCGATAAGGGCCTCTCGCCGCGATGCCGCCTCGGCATTTACCGCGGCGAGTTCTATCTCCGCAAGCTTTCCAACCGCCACGCGCTCAATTGATTCATTAAGCTGCCGCTCCGCCAGGGCGAGGGACTCCTTTTGGATGGATATCTTCTCCCCTGCAAGGTAAAGACTCCAGTAAGCCTTTTCAACTCTGGAGACAAGGTTCTCGGCAACAGCCCTTAGTTCGGCCTGTGAAATATCCACGTCTATCTTTGCCTTTCTGAGACTTGCAAGGTTTGCCCCCGTACCGAATCCCTGCAACAGGGATTGGGTAAGGCTTATCTCAAGATTGCCTGCGGCCTGATCGGTATAAAGGCTTGAAACAGAACCGGTCATATTGGAGTTAACACTTAAGGATGTTCCTGTAGGGAGGGTCTCAGAGATGCCCAGACTTATCCTGGAACGTTCCGTGGTAAGTTGAAGAGGTTCCGGCCTGGTCCCAAGCTGCGCCTCGGTTTTCATCTTGCTCCGGTTGGCTGAGATGCTGACCTCTGGATCAAACTCCGAGCGCTGCTCTTCCACGGATGTGGAAATGATCTGCGACTGAATGCGTTTAATCGTGACAGTCGGATTATTTTCCAGCGCCTTTAATATGGAATCCTGAACGCTTACACTAAAAACCTGCCCGGAGGATAGGTCCTTGAATATATCTTCGGATGTGTCTTTATTTTGTTCGGCCTGCGAATTGGCAGAGAAAAATATCAGGAAGATAAAAGATAACCTGACAATAAAGCGTTTTAAACTTATATCATTAAATGCAAATGGTTTCATTGTGTCACCGCAATATTTTTAGGTTTATGTTTCCAGTTGAAATATGAATAAACCACGGGGATGAGCACCAGGGTTATCAGCGTGGAACTGAGGAGTCCTCCTATAACTACACGCGCCATGGGCACCTGTGTCTCGCCTCCTTCTCCAAGACCTAATGAAAGGGGCAGCATGCCGAGGACAGTGGCAAGTGTCGTCATGACAATGGGACGCAGCCGCCTTGCACCTCCCAGCCTGATGGCCTCAAAGAGCTCCATCCCATGAATATGTATCAACTGGTTTGTATAATCAACCAGGAGTATGGCATTTTTAACAACAATCCCGGCCATGATAATGGCCCCGATAAATGCATACATACTGAAGGTTGTGTCGGTAAGGATCATAACGACCGTGACCCCTATCAGTGCCATGGGAATGGAAAATAGGATTATAAACGGGTCCTTGAAGGATTCGTACTGCCCGGCCAGGACCATGTAGATAAGGACTATGGCCATGATACACCCTATTAAAAGTTCCCTAAAGGACTCCTGCTGTTCTTCATAATCGGAGCCGAACTGGACGGAGAAATCCTTGGGGATAGGCAATGAACGCAGCCCGCTTCTTATATCCGAAATTACGGACCCCATATCCCTTCCCGTGAAATTGGCCCTGATGGAGATTATCCTTTCCTGGTCCTTCCTCTCTATCTGAGTAGGCCCTTCCTGGGATTCCGAAACGATAACATTCCTCAGTACCACGGGCTTGCCAAGGTTATTGATGACGGTAAGGTCAAACAGGTCCGACAGTTCGGTCCTGTCCTCTTCACTCAGCCTCACAAGTATTTTGTACTCATTCCCGCTTTCGCGCAGATAGGATGCGGTCGACCCGCTGACCGCTGTTTCAAGTGCCCTGCCGATAAGAGAAATAGTCAAGCCCATGTCGGCGGCCTTCCTCCGGTCAATCCTCAGGATCTGTTCAGGCCTTCCCTCATCGCGGCTGATGTTTGTATCGGTAATTCCGGGGACCGCTTGCACTATTTCATTTACCTTTATGGCGAGCTCCTTCGCGGTGTCAAGGTCGTATCCGCGCACCTCCACGCTTATGCTGTCCGTGTTTGAGGCACTCATCCTGAGCATAAAATTCGTGCTCTGTCTTGCCGTGACTGTCACCCCTGGGATATTGCTAAGAACCCGGCGCAGGTCATTGGCCACATCCTCGCTGCTGCGTGTGCGCTCATCCTTGGGGACAAGATAGATGTTGATGGTGGAGGAATTGCTGCCGGAGGAGCGCCACCCGCCGCCGCCT
>JBFYXR010000173.1:0-3859 GCA_041310455.1 Desulfobacteraceae bacterium
CAGTGCGGGGCGAATGTAAATTCTTTGCCGCTGTAATCCAGGTCAGGTACACCAAGTGAGTTGGTAATATTGTTAAAATTAAAGAAGAGTGATGTAAACTCCTTCTTCAGGTAGGATACTGAAAAGTCCACCTTGAAATCCTGCGTGACCATTGTATTGGTCGAGATATCAATACCGTAAACCGAGGCGTCTCCGACCTGCTTGGCGTTCTGGTCCATGGCATTTCCCTGCGGGCCTGATCCGTCAAGGGCTATGTCGGTTCCGGGTGTAAAAACGCCATCACCGTTAACATCGGTATATTCCAGCAACCCGTTGCTGGCGGTGACCGGTAAACCGGTCTGGGGGCTGATGCCGATATAGTTATCAGACAGGGTATTCACACCTGTGGTTGCCAGGTAGTTTTTATACCAGTAATAATAGGCGGATGCGTTTACCTGCATCCTGTTCCCGAAGAACCTGTTCTTGGAACCGAGTGACAGCGCCTTCAGTTTCTCAGGCGGCAGGGGATCACCGTTTTCGTCATACGCCATGCCCTGGGTCCTGTAGCTCGTTGAGTAATCGGTATACAGCATAGAGTTTTCCGCAAGGTCATACTCCATCCCCACCTTGAAGTCCGGGTCGCTGTACTGCATGTTGACGATCTCGGGCTGAGCCACGCCGTTTTCATCCATGTTCCTGCCGCTCTCCAGGTTATAGGAATAGTTTGATTCATCCGTATAGCGAATACCGCCTGTTACACGGACCCTGTCCGTTACAGGGTATGTGATATTCCCGAAGACCGCCTTGGACCTGTTGTTCTGGTACCTGTCGGTAGTGTTTTCAAGGGCCCCTGTGTCAAGGCGGTGTCCGTCGCTGTAGACCTGCTCCCATGAATGGTAATAGGTAAGGCCGAAGATCCATGTAAAGGGGGAATCGGGTCCGGATGTCATGCGCGCCTCTACGCTCTTCTCATTGCCGAACATATTCCGGTAGTTTGAAACCTCATAGCTCCCGTCCCTGGAGGTCTGCACCGATGTGTTTTCGCTGTCGCGCGGTGTATAGGAGGGGACTATGGCCAGTGACGCAAAACCCATGTCCCAGTCTATGCGTCCTGAATACTTCTTATTGATGGAGTCCTCATTGGGCTTGCCGCCCTGCTCGCTTGTCTGAGCGGTCCACGGATTATCCTTTTCATCCTGGTCCTCAAAAAGGGCTACGCCGCCGAATCCCTGGCCTCCGGACTTTGAATACTCTCCGATGAGCTGGAAGGAAAGCTCCTCGGTTGCCTTATACAGGGCCTTCAGACGCGCTGACTTCGTGTCCTCATCCTCTGCGCCGTTGCTCAGATAGCCGTCTCTCTTGTTAACGGAAACGGCTGCCCGCAGTGCCAGTTTGCTCATAACCGGGACATTCAATGTAAGCTCGCCGCGCTTCAGGCTGTAATTGCCGCCTTCGAGCGATACCGACCCCTCAAACTGATTAAGCTTCGGGCTGGCTGTTATGACGTTTACTACACCGCCGGGTGTGGAAGACGAATACAGGGTGCTCTGCGGTCCGTAAAGCACCTCCACGCGCTCGATGTCATAAAGGTTGTTTCCAGCCGCGTTCCTCTGTGTAAAGGCGCCGTCCATGTTCACGGCTACCGTCGGTGTGGATGCCTGCATGCCGCCGAAGTTGTTCTGGTCGTTCGCCATACCGCGGAGGGTTACCCTCATGCCGTCCGATGCCTTGTTGATTATAACGCTGGAGACTGTTGAAAGGATCTGGTCTATGTCGTTCTTCCCGATCTCCTTCATGGCCTCGCCGGAGATAACCTCCATGGCTATGGGGACCTTCTGCTGATTCTCTTCACGCTTCTGGGCCGTTACCGTAATCTCCTCAAGTGTGAATTCCTCATCCGCCGACTCCTGGGCGAATACAGCCGACACATCGCCGAGGGCAAAGATGAATGCAACCGTTAATGCCAAAAGATACATATAATGCCGTTTCTTCATGCTTTTTCTCCTTATTGTATTGTTTCCTGAAATACGCCGTCCATCCCCGGCCTGTGATCGATAAAATAAAGTAATGTGACACATGCCAGGTAATGGAATATACCTCCGTCGCGCCTTGACCGGATGGGGCTTAAGGCAGCGCCCTTTACAGGTTCTTTACCAAGCATTGCGGATTAGCATATAAAACTGTTGTGGCAAAAGGATGACTTAAGCATGTTTTTTGAGAGAATTCCTGTCCACAGGCCTTATGCAGCAATAGTAGTATGTAATGATGTTTTTTAAAAGATATTGTGGAAAAACAGTCTTAATATGGCAATAAAATGACCGGAATATGTTTTTGAAAAGTGTTCCGGCAGATTTGCCGGAATAAGGCGTCTCCCTATTTTTTGTCGAGATTATTCACAAAGACTTCCGGAATTTAAAAAGGATGGATAAAATTCAGGCCGGCGGCAGATTAGCTGCCCCGGCCTGAATCTTAATTGGTTAAATAATCCTTAGAACCTTACTGACAAGATGCCACCATATGTCCGGGGCGGTCCGATCGTCAATTCGCTCAAGCCGTTAGGCCCGTTTGAAAATACACTTCGCTTCACTGCATAGTTCTCAAGGTTCTTAACATACCCTGTAATGGTCCACTTCCCGCTCGGACTCGCGTAAACCGTCGAAAAATTGCTTAAATGATAAGCCTCCTGTACTCCGGATACACTTACGTCTGTAATAAGCGGTATGAGTTCGCCGGTTGCTATAGACCTGTCGGTTCCTAAAATCTGATCAAGGAAATACATCTTATAGGAGGTCTGATAGCGTGTATCAAATGTCGGGGAAAGTGTGCCTCCGTTCCACAAGGGGATAGTGTAGGTAAACCCTGCGTTGACTGTCCAGTGTGGTGAGAATGTCGCATCCATTCCGCTGTAATCAATAGCAGGCATATTCCACACCCCCTGAGTTATCTCCTGAATGGTAAAGATGAGGCTGGTAAAATACTTTTTAAGGTATGAGACCGAAACGTCCACCTTGAGGTTTTGAGTTACAAGGGTTGTTGTCGAGATATCCAGACCATATACCTTGAGATTTCCCTGAGTCTTTCCATTGGGGTCTTGAGAGGCTCCACTTGACCCTGGAGGCGACGGCCCCCCTCCTGCTGATGCATAGGCAATCCCATCAAGGAGTGTATCAGTCCCCCAATCAAATTGGTCGTTGCCGTTATTATCGATATAATCAAGCACGCCGTTGCCGGTGTCACTGACCAGATCCCGGGCTATGGGTGTCAAATTATCGGGATCAACACCAGTATAATCGTGCCCTGAATCATACTCGCCGGCATAGTTATCAGTGATTGACCCGATACCGGTGACGGCCATATAGTTATTATATTTGTAATAATATGCAGATGCGTTTACCTGCATCCTGTTTCCGAAAAACCTGTTTTTAGAGCCCAGCGTAAATGCCTTTAATTTTTCAGCCGGGAACGGCTTGCCGTTGGCTGCAGCGCCATTGCCCTGGGTCCTGTAGCTGGTTGAAAAATCGGAATAGAGCATGGAGTTTTCTGCCAGATCATATTCTACGCCCAGCTTATAGTCCGGGGAGTCGTAGTCCATATTAACTACATCCGGCTCTGTATCTCTTCCTGATTCGAACATGGATGAAAAAGTCTGTTCTTTGGTATAGCGGAGTCCGCCTGTTGCCCGGAAACTGTCTGTAATAGGATATGTTATATTGCCGAAAACAGCCTTTGACGTTTGGTTTTGAAACCCGGTCCTGAAACTGTTAAGAGAGTTGTCTAAAGCCAGGTATGTGTTATCATCCTTCTGATCATGCATCTTGTACCAGTTTACCCCGAAAATCCATTTGAACAATGTAAAATCGCTGGAGGAGGTCATACGAGC
>JBFYXR010000175.1:0-2737 GCA_041310455.1 Desulfobacteraceae bacterium
TCTCGGGCAAAAGGAGGATAGGTTTAAAGATTCCATATATAGCTGGGCTCTTCATATCATTGAAAAAAACTACGGCAGGGATCTTTTTAAGATTCAATCGTTGGGCTGTTTTGGCCAGGAGGTTATGGAACCATTCAGGGATGTTCTGATCACCCTGAGTTTTGGACCGTTTGGGAAGCCGCGACATCTTGATGATCAGCATAAGCGCAAAGGCGATCATCCCCGCAAGCCAGGTCAGTAATACAATAGCTTGCCAGGATGCCTTTTCATTTGTCACCACCGGTGGCCTGACCCTTGTTGGGGAAGACATGCTTGAGGCAGTGGCTTGCGGATTAACAGTTATGATCTTCCGGGGCTCGATTTGCAAAGGGATCTGTTTTTCAATTCTAGGCTGAATCCATGAGATTATGCTGGTAGGCATTTGCCATGTCGGGGGGATAATGAGTTTCAGGAACACGAGTCCCCAGAGGACATATCTGACCTGGGGCCATGCCCAACGACGGATGGCCATGTCCAGGAGTGTAACGAGGAGTATAAATAGAGAGACCTGCCAAAACATGCCGGCCATCCACTGCCACCAGATTTGAGCTATATCATTAAGCTGTGCTGTCATAATTAATCCTCCTTTGTTGCCTGTTCAAGCATTCGAATCAACTCCTGACGTTCCTTTTTTGAAATCTTTTTCTCTTCAATGAGATAGTGCATCAGGGGCTCAACAGTTCCGTCCAGCACCTTTTCAAAAAGATCCGTGAAGGCGCCTTTATGGGCCCGGTCACGGGCGATAAGGGGCTCATAGAAACTTGTGTTGCCGCGCTTGTACTCCGACACTGCCTCCTTTGCCACAAGACGGCTAAGCATGGTCTTGACCGTTGTGTAGGCCCATCCGACATTTCCGGGGATCTGTTCTATGATCTCCCGTGCAGTGGCCGGACTCTTTTTCCACAGGGCGTTCATGATCTTCCATTCATTTTGGGAAAGCTTCATATCAAAACCTCCTTTTCTACATTTGTGGCAAATGCTACTACACATGTAGAAGCGTGTCAAGTGTTTTTTCTACAAATGTAGAAGAGATTAGATTAAGAGGGATCATTTTGAAGGGGCAAAGGGCAAAAAAATATTGTGAAAATCCAAGGTTCAACTTGAAATTTTCACAGATATGTTTTAGTATCTCCCCATGATTGAAAGAGAAATAAAAAATGAGCTTAGTCAGGCAGCCTCTGAATACCCTGTTGTCACGGTAATCGGGCCGCGACAATCCGGTAAAACCACTCTTGTACAAATGACCTTTCCGAACAAGCCCTACTATTCCCTGGAGGAACCTGATATCCGTAAAATAGCTGAAACCGATCCAAGGGGATTTCTTGGTAATATCCCCAATGGAGCTATCCTGGATGAAGTACAGCGTCTTCCGGAATTGCTCTCATATATTCAAGGCATCGTAGACAAGACCCGGAAACCGGGGATGTTTATACTGACGGGGAGTCACCAGCCCGAGATGCATCAGGCCATAAGCCAGACGCTTGCCGGGCGCACCGCGCTCCTTACCCTCTTTCCTTTTTCATTCCCCGAACTTCGGGAGTATAAGGCCGTATGGGATCCCTTTGAGATGATTGTTGCCGGGGCGTTCCCCAGGGTGCATGAAGAGAAACTGAACCCGACTCGTTTTTTCAACGGATACCTCCAAACCTATGTAGAGCGCGATGTCCGTGCCTTGATTAACATAAAAGACCTCAGGCCTTTTCAGCATTTTTTTATGCTGTTAGCCGGTCGTATTGGCCAGGTCATCAACTATTCTTCTTTAAGCAATGATGTGGGCGTCTCATCGACAACCATCAAAAACTGGATCAGTGTCCTGAAGTCCTCGTATGTGATATTCGAATTGCCGCCGTATTTTGAAAATGTAGGGAAAAGGGTTGTTAAATCCCCTAAAATATATTTTTGTGATACCGGGCTAGCTGCGAACCTCCTGGGCATGGAGACATCGGAACAGGCCCAGCGCGATCCCTTGCGCGGTGGTCTTTATGAAAACCTTGTCATCCTTGAATTTCTAAAGGCAAAGCTGAATAATGGAAAACGCCCTGAGCTGTTTTATTATAGAGACACCCATGGAAACGAGGTGGATTTAATCCTCAGAAAAGAAAGAAGCCTGATCCCAATTGAAATTAAATCAGCCGCTACCTTTACTCCTGATTTTCTAAAAGGGTTGGGAAATTTTCAAAAGACAATAGGAAAGAGATGTCTCGACGGGTTTCTTTTTTACAATGGTACAAAAGGATTTACAGTCAATGAGACAAAGATCCTGAATCCTTTCACGACGGCCGGTATCGAAGTTGTTTTGAAAATAGCATAATCATACAAATCCAATCTCCCTTATTTTATAAAGAAATCGAAATATTAACAGAATCATTTTAAAGGGACCGAAGGAGTTAATGCCGTTGGAACAGGTTGCCGCCATTTGTTATCGCTTCGAAAACAACTCAACAGAGTATCTTCTGGTCAGGACCCATTCAGGAAGATGGACGTTTCCGAAGGGGACGGTTGAACCTGATGAAGAAGGATGGTCCGCGGCAGAAAGGGAGGCCTTTGAAGAGGCCGGTGTTACAGGTATTATATCGCATGAAGCCCTGACAACATATCTCCATGCCAAAAAGGCATGGGAGGATGAAGGTAAAGAATCCAGGGTGCATGCCTTTTTACTTGAGGTGAAAAAGACACAGATCCCTGAAGAGAAGCATCG
>JBFYXR010000176.1:0-3723 GCA_041310455.1 Desulfobacteraceae bacterium
CTGATGCTTACAAAAGAAAAAGGGTACCTGGTAGCATGGCCCATATTCGGAACAAGCAACCAGCTCCTGGCAAGCCTGACGCTCCTGGCGATCTCAATATGGATGAAAAAGACCGGAAAGAATGCATGGATTGCCATAATCCCCACCATATTCATGCTGATCATGACCATGTGGTCTCTTGTTCTTCAGGCGATTCCCTTTATAAAGAACTTCGGACAGGCGATGACGCCTGATGTGATTATATCCGGGATATTCGGCATTGTCCTGCTGGTCCTGGGAATATGGCTTGTAATTGAATCAGCGAGGGTTTTAAAAACCGGTAAGGCATAGATCAACTTAAAGGCAGATCTGAAATGTCGCGGAATATTGAAATTAAAGCACATATTTCCAATATGGAAGAAATGCTTATCCGGGTTGCAGCCTTGGCCGACAATGGCCCGATAGAGTCAGATCAGGATGATATATTCTTTTTCTGCCCTGGTGGGAGACTGAAACTGCGCATCCTTTCTGAAAATGAAGGCCAGCTGATCTTTTACAGGCGCCCGGATAAATCAGGCCCAAAGGAGTCATTCTATGTCATATCTTCGACAACCTCGCCTGATTCCCTTAGGGAGGTTTTATCACTGGCCTATGCCCAGGTCGGACATGTAAAGAAACATCGCACATTGTTTATAAAGGGAAGAACTCGCATCCACCTTGACAGGGTTGAGGGATTGGGGGATTTCCTGGAATTGGAGGTTGTCCTGGATGAAGGGGAACTGTCTGAATCGGCGACCGCTGAGGCAGAAGAGTTGCTTAAAAGGCTGGGAATTTCAAGCAAACAGCTCATCGAGGGTGCATATGCAGATATGCATTTTCATTCTTGACAAAATATGCTATGTTCTGAAAAATAATACGGAGGTTTCCCAGATAGATTTCATGGCATTGAATTATAAAAGGCTGCGCGTAGTCCGGGATTCGAGGGGTGTGGTATTTGAACCTGTTGAAACCAATGATATTGAAAGGCATAAAAACGCCCATGTTGTTATCAGCGGGCCAGGAGTCATAAGGGGCAACCATTATCATGTGCAGGGCGAAGAGACAATGGCCGTGATGGGCCCTGCCCTGGTTCGAACCAGGGATAATACCGGGATTGCGGATCTTGAGGTGCCGGAAGGGGAGGCGTATCAATTTAGATTTATTCCCGGGATGTCTCATGCCATAAAGAATCTCAGCGATCAGTCCAATGTGCTAATGGCTTTTAATACCGTTGAACATAATCCTGAAGATCCGGAAACGGTTAAGGACGTCATCCTATAGGCAAAATTTTTGCAGACATCCGGTATTCCCTTCTGCAAAGTGCATAGCGTATGAGGGTTTCAGTTGCAGAGTGCATGACTGTCCCCCTCCAAAGGGGGACAAGATAGAAGTTAGAGGCATGATTGATGGAAGATTTTACTAAGGTAATGGTCCTTGAAAATGACATTGAGGCGAACCTGCTGGATTCAATACTCGATGAAAGGGAAATTCCCCATATTATGCAATCCTATTACGATACGGCCTATGACGGGCTTTATCAGACGCAGAAGGGGTGGGGGCACGTCAGCGCCCCTGTGTCATATCATGAAGAGATAAAAGAGGTAGTATTTGATTTACGGAAGTAAACTGATTACTAACTTAATTCATATCGGGAGGTAAATTATGTCAAAAGCAAGAGATACCAAAAAGGATGTTAAAAAGAGTTCAACAAAGTCAGCAAAGGAAAAAAAACTTGCAAAGCAGGAAAAGAAGAAGGCTAAAAAATATGATTATGAGTCAGGAACCTTCGGCAGCTGATATCGATTAAAAATATTTAACTGATTATCCCGGATTGTGAACCATGAGCAACATGATGCCGCAATCCGGGATAATTTTAAGGAGAATGACCAATGAAGGGTATTGTTATAAGGTGGCTCATACTGACAGCGGCTATTATGCTGACCGCCTATCTCCTGGAAGGAATCCAGGTGGACGGATTTTTCAGCGCCCTGGCAGCGGCTGCGATTCTGGGCATCCTGAACGCGGTCTTCAGGCCGGTGCTCATTTTCCTGACGTTGCCCATCAACATCCTTACGCTTGGTCTTTTTACATTCGTAATTAACGGCCTTCTGCTGATGATGGCCTCCTGTTCCATCTCAGGTTTTAATGTAAACGGATTCTGGGCCGCATTTTTCGGGTCTATTATCATAAGTATTGTAAGCTGGCTTTTAAGTTCCTTTATAAACGAAAAGGGCAGGGTGGAAAAAACCGGCTACATAGATCTGAAAAGGACTGACAGGAACAAATGGGAGTGAAAAATAAATCACTTGACTTTAACAGTACCTTGAAATAAACGTCATATCGTATTAATAAATTGTTCAGGCGCTCCGAAAGGAGCCTAACAGGGAACCCCGTTAAAATCGGGGACGGGCCCGCCGCTGTGAACCTGCCTTTGTTCCATCAGGAACAGAGGGAAAACCTCTTCGGCCCTTGCAAACCACTGTTGTGAAGAATCGCGATGGGAAGGTTGCCGGAGAGGCGGGAAAGTCAGAAGACCTGCCTGGACATGTGTTTTGCCTTCGCGGACAGGGGCAGCAAACAGCATCCAGCGGATAAAAATGGGACATCCCCGGATCGATATAATCGGTCCGGGGATTTTTATTTCCGGGCCATGGGAGAACTCTAAATCTAACATGGAGGAATTTGTATGTTGAAGTATATCTCAATTATTGCGTTGTCTGCTATGGCAATGCTGCCCGGAGCAGCCTGGTCGGCCGGGGAAGACCAGGATAAAAAAGATTTCTATACATTGGACCAGATAATTGTAAGCGCCACAAAGACCGAAGAAAGACGAGGCGATGTATCAAATTCGGTTATTATGATCGACAGGGACGATATTGCCGGTTCAACCGCGAAAAGTCTTGGCGACATGCTGGGGAATGAGGCCGGAATCGATTTAAGAACGAGGGGAGATTACGGCGGGGCCAGCGAAGAGCTTCATATCAGGGGCATGGGGGCGGATGGCACCCAGGTCCTTGTTAACGGCATTGCAGTCAATTCACCTTCCCTAGGGAGCGCAGATATCAGCGGAATCAGTCTGAACAGTATCGAAAAAATTGAAGTTGTAAAGGGTTCAGGCTCTCTTCTTTACGGGACAAACGCAATGGCCGGAACCGTAAATATTATTACAAAGAGACCTGAAAAGGACGCAAAAGACCTTGAGGTAAGCGCAGGTTACGGGTCCAACGGCACCTATGAGATAGCACTGGAGCAGGGCATGTTTCTGACGGATGATATCGGATACTATATCACTGCAAACAGGAATGAGACGGACGGATTCAGGAGCAACTCATACCTGGACCACAGAGACGCCTCCATTAAAGTTGTATATGACAGTGCAAACGGTCCGGATATCAGCCTGTACGGGGACTACATGGACAGGGATTACGGCAGCCCTGGAGTCAGGCCGCCTGACGGCACACAGGATTTTGCCATTAACGGAGTGTCGCTCTATGATAGCGAGTCATCAAACCTGCTGAACGCCGGAGGGGCCAAGGACAGGCATCTCATGCTGGAGGTGAATGAAAGCCCTCTTGAATGGCTTAAACTGAACATTAAGGGCAATTATACCGAAATGGAGAGTTATAATAAAAATATGTATTACTTTCTCATGCTCTCGGGCAGCAAGACCTGGGTGACCAACGAGATCCGGGGTCTTGAAGGAAA